>CAZOUC010000029.1:0-12298 GCA_964582825.1 uncultured Enterobacteriaceae bacterium
AGGAGGTTTTCGATGAAAACCCTGCACGCGGCGTTCGCCGCGCTGGCCGCGCTCCCAACGGTCAGCTGTGACGGGTTCGACCCCTTTCGGACGACCTTCGACGACGTCGACAGCTGGAAAGGCGACCAGCGCTACCGGTAACGGCGGCCTCGGACCCGCCGCATCTCCGCTATAGTTGGGGTTACAGCGTCCGCGGAATCACGCGCGTGCAAGCAGACCGGGAACCCGGCGGTGACTTCAGCCTCACGCGACAGGCGCGTCGCGAGGCGCTGGATGCCGCGGTAGCCCGCAGCCTGCCAGGGCTGACCCTGGGGCTGACGGTACTGTGGGCGCTGATCACGCTCGCGCACCTGGCGGTTCTCAGCGGCCGCCAGCTGCAGATCATGCTGTCGGTATCGGCGCTGACGACAGTGCTGCTCGGCCTGATCGCCGTCAATGTCCGGCGCCGCTTGCCCACACCACGAAGCGCGCACGCGATTGCCGCGCTGGTGGCCGGACTGCTGGCCTGCAACGCCGTGCTGCACCTCGGCATCAGCGGCGACCCCAAGCAATCGACCAATGTCGGAATCCTGCTGGTCTCGATCGGCTTCTTCTTTCGCTCGGTGCGCTGGTACTTCGCGCTCGTCGCCGCCCTTGCCGTGGGCTGGCTACTGGCCATGGCGGGGCACGCCGCGGCCGAGGACTGGGTGCACTTCGGCACCATGAACTTCATCGCGGTCGCGCTCGGCTTGCTGGTGCTGCGTACCCAGTCCGACCTGATCGCCGACCACCAGAGCGCCGTACTGGCGCGCCAGGCGCAGGCGGACGCGCTCGAACGCCTGTCACTGACCGACGCGTTGACCGGCCTGTCGAACCGGCGCGCTTTCGACCTCGCCGTCCAGCAGGAACTGTCACGGCTGCGGCGCGCCGGCGGCAGCGTCGGTCTGCTGCTGGTCGATGTCGATCACTTCAAGGCCTACAACGACCGGCTCGGGCACCTGTCCGGAGACGCCTGCCTGAAGCGGATCGCGGGCATTCTCGGTCAGGCGGTGCGCACCTGCGACCGACCCTGCCGATTCGGAGGAGAGGAATTCGCCGTGCTGCTGCCCGACTCGGACCGGGCAGACGCGCAGACCGTTGCCGAACGGGTCCGCCGTGCCGTGTACGACGCTGGCCTGCCGCACCCGGCGCTGGGACCCGCCGCCGTCGTGACCGTCAGCATCGGTGCGGCCTGCGCCTCCCCGGGTACAGCGATCGACGCCGACACCCTGCTGCGACGCGCCGACGAAGCCCTCTACCGGGCCAAGAGCGACGGCCGCGACCGCGTGCACGTCGCCGCTCCGGCGGCTGCGGAGACTGCCGGCTAGCGCCCCTTGAACTCCGCCTTGCGCCGTTCGACGAAGGAACGAACGCCTTCGGCCGCGTCGTCGCTGGCCATTACCGGGACCAGGTCGGCCATGAACTGCCGGACCGCCTCGTCCCGACCCCGCTCCAGGCCGAAGCGGGTCGCACGCAGGCAGCCCTGCACGCCCAGCGGCGCGGCGTCGGCGATGCGACCGGCGAGCTCGAAGGCCCTGTCGGCCTGCCCGCCGGGCTCGGTCAGCTCCTGGATCATGCCCCAGCGCCAGGCGTCCTCGGCGCTCCACCGATCACCGGTCAGCAGCACACGTTGGGCATTGCCCCAGCCGATCTCGCGCGGCAGCCGCAGCGTCGCGCCACCGCATGGGTACAGGCCGCGCTGCACCTCGAGCATCTGGAACTGCGCGTCGCGGCTGGCCACGCGGATCTCGCAATTGAGCAGCATCTCGACGCCCCAGGTGAAGCAATAGCCCTGTACGGCGATGATCACCGGTTTGCTGTGCTGTGGGCCCATCACGCCCATCGGATCGATCTGGTCGCCGGAAACGCTGAACGTCTCGCCGCGGGCAAAGCGCGGCGCCCACTGGTCCAGCTCGATGCCGGCCGTGAAGTGTTTGCCCTGCGCATGGATCACCGCAACGCGCAGCGCCTGGTCTTTCTCGAGACGTCCGAGCGCGTCGGCAATCGCACCATACATCTCGAGGCTGAGAGCGTTGTACTTTTCGGGGCGGGTCAGCTCGACGGCGAGCACGTGGCCATCCGCACGGACGTCTACCTGGGCCATGGTTGCCTCGCGTTTCCTGGTCTCCCGGCATTCTGGCAGAGATCGCCGGATCAGGCACCCGCGTCCACCGACGGGGGGAATACGCAATGACGGCTGCGATTCGTTGCACCGCGTCGACCGTCGTGCTACTAAGTCTCCACAGGTCTTGTCTTGCCGCCAATCCGATCCCGGGAGCCAACGATGCGCCGACCGATTGCACGCCTCGCCCTCGCAGCTGCCCTGTTCGCACCCGCCTGGGCCCTGGCACACAGCACGCACGGCGTTGCCGGCGGGTTTGCCAGCGGCTTCGCGCACCCGGTACTGGGCTGGGACCACGTCATCGCGATGGTCGCCGTGGGCCTGTGGGGCGCGTTTCTGGGCAAGCCGTCGATCTGGCTGCTGCCGCTGGTATTTCCGCTGGTCATGGCGCTCGGCGCCGCCGCCGGCATTCTCGGCCTGCCGCTGCCGTGGGTCGAACTCGGCATCGCCGGGTCCGCCGTCGTACTCGGCCTGCTCATCGCGCTGCGCAGCCGCCTGCCCCTGGCCGCGGCCGCCGTGATCGTCGGCGCCTTCGCCGTATTCCACGGCCACGCGCACGGCGTGGAGCTCCCGGCGGCCACCAACCCCTTCGCCTACGGCGTCGGCTTCGTGGTGGCGACCGGCATGCTGCACCTGGTCGGCATCGCGTTCGGGCTGCTGGTGCGCTGGCCGCGCGGCGTCGTCGCCGTGCGTGCCGCCGGGGGGCTGATCTCCGTGCTGGGCTGTGCGTTCCTGCTCGGCGCGCTGTGACCGCCTTCGCGGCGGCATCCTGCTCGCTACCGCTCTCGCCCCCGGCATCACCTGGGCCCACAGCCCGGTTCCGGGTTTCCGCGGCTTCTACGTCGGTCTGCTGCACCCGCTGATCACACCCGCCCAGCTGCTTGCGCTGCTCGCCACCGGCCTGCTGCTCGGCCTGCGCCGGCGACAGGGCCTGGGCACCTCGCTGCTGCTGTTCGCGCTGGCATCGGCAGCCGGCATCGCCGCCGGACAGGTCGCCGGCTATCCCGGCTGGATCGACCTGACGCTGGCGCTGCTGGCCGCGTGCGCGGCCGTGCTGGCGGCCCTGCGGCCGACCGGGAGGGTGCTGCCGGCCGGCGCTGTCGAGGTACCGGCCGGCCTGCTTCTGGGACTGGCCTCGACCCCGGAGTCCGGCCCCGCGCTGGCCACCGCGATCACCCTGGCCGGCAGCCTGGTCGGTCTGGCGCTGGCCCTGGCCTGGATCACCGCGCTGACGCTGACCGCCTGGACCCGCTTCACATGGCCCTGGGCGCGCCTGTCACTGCGCATCGCCAGCGCCTGGCTGGCGGCTGTGAGCGTGCTGATGGCGGCGCTGCTGCTGGCCGCAGACCAACCCTGAAGTCGGATACTCTGCCCGGCCGGTCAGTCGAGCCACTCGCCGAACAGCGTCGCGTACATCATGCGGTAGATGTCGGTGTTGTCGGTGTTGACCGGCAGCAGCTCGGAATTCAGTCCGTGCGCTTTCGCCACGACACCCCCGTAACCGTCGCCGAAGGCCGCCCAGGACACGTAGAACTGCAGCACCTCGCCGAAGCGGTCGGCCCTGGCCACGAACGGCGCTCCGCCGGTGCCGGTCGCGCCGTCCACCGGGGCGCCGTTCGCCGTTTCCGAGGGCAGGGCTTTGCCATAATCCGCGCGCTCGACCCACTGCACTTCCATGCCACCGGCGTCGCTGTCGGCGGCGGTAACGATCAGTGTCTCGGGCCGCCGCGCCACGAAATCAATCGCGCGGGCAATGGCTTCGTCGGCCCGCGTCAGGCCCAGGAGCGCACCGCGCGCGTTGTTGTCGTTGGCGAAGTTGTCTGTGGATTCCTCCTCGATGACCAGCAGGAACTGCTCGCCCCGGGCCTCGAAAAAGCGCAGCGCGTAGTCGGTCATCTCGTCCAGCGACGGCGCCCGCGGGTCGAATTCCGGCAGCTCGTTCGCCAGCAGCGCCTCCTCCGGGAGGTCATTGAAGGTGTGGTTCTCGGCAAACACCCCCAGGACCTTGTCCACGCCGGGGTCCAGTGCCAGCAGTTCCTCGCGGGTGTACACCACCGTGTAGCCCGCCGCGGCCGCTTCGTCGATCAGGTTGCGCCCGTCGCGCCGCTCGCCGGCTTCGGTCCAGTGCCCCTGCGCTCCGGCGGGAATCAGGAAGCGTTCGCCGCCGCCGAAGATCAGCTCGGCACCCGACGCGACGATGTCGGCGGCAATGTCCGTGTACATGCGGCGCGACTTCGCATTCGCGAGGAACACGCCGGTGCCGGGCTCCGCGAGATGCCCGCTGTTGATCACACCGACGGCGATGCCGGCCCGCATGGCCTCGGTCATGATGCTCATGTCCTTGCCGGACAGGGCCTTGAAGGGGCGATCCGGATCGATACCGTAGTCGTCGATTTCGGCCTTGACCCCGAAAGCATGCGCGGTGGCACCGGCATTGGAGCTGGTGCCCAGGGCGTGACGCTGGTGGCCGCGATACACGCCGGCCCGTTCCAGGCGATCCCAGGCCGTCATCCCGTCGGGACCGACGGTCAGCATGCGCATCGCGGCGTACATGCTGGACCCCGCGCCGTCGGGATGAATGAAGATGACGTTGCCGGTGCCGACTTCGGCTCGCGCCGATGAGGCAGCCATAACGATCAGCAGGCCGCCGAACAGCCGGCGAACCGGCGCCTTCGGGACAAAATTGAACACGCATCCTCCCATGATCAATGAACCGGTGACTTGGCCCGGGCTACAGGGCTCGGAACCGTAACCGCAAAGGATACCGCGGCGGCGCAGAAAGTTTCGTGACGGCGCTTGGTACCCGCGGCTAGCCGCTGGCCGGACCGATGTTATCCAGCGCCGAGGATGAGGAGAACGCCAAAAACCATTAGGCTTTAGGGCCGGTCGCGCCGGCGACGCATGACCGCGACTGTCGACAAACGAGCGGACAAGAGAAAACAAGGGGGTAATGACGTGAAAGCGATCCCGACCGCGACCGCTGCCATCCTGGCGTCCATTTTCCTGCCGGCGACGTCCGGACTGACCGCCGACGATCCGGCGGGCCAGGATGCCCAGGCGGCTTACGAGGATGCGCAAGCGGCCTACTCGGAGGCCCTGCAGAAACTGGAGACCGAGCACAAACGCTTCGATCCCGCGGCGTTCATGGACGAGGCCATGGAACGACAAATGCAGGGGATGCACGAGATGCTCATGCGCATGGCGGAACCGGAAATCGCCACGGCCTTCGCCAAGTTGTATCGCGCGCTCTACGACGCGCTGCTGGCGGAAGGCTTCACGCGCGACGAGGCGATGCAGATCCTAGCGAACCTGAAAATCGGCAATTCCAGCTGAAAAGCCGGGTCGCGCACCCGGTTGCCGTCAACTGCCTGCAGTAGCGCCGATTCAGTGGCCACAGCCCGAGGGGTTACTCTCTCCTGCGGGCCATCGCCGCCTCGAGACGACGTCCAGAACGCTTCTCTTCGGCGCGTTTTGTCTAACCCTCGAACGGGTATTGGCAGTTACACGATTGCGGACCGAGGTCGCGACGCGCGGCTGCGCCGACGGCGCGACCGCAATCTGCACCGCCTGCCCGACTGGTAGCTGATACCCTGCTCAGGCGTCGGCCGCTAGCCGGACCAAGCGCTATTCTCGCCCGACAAAGATATCCAGTGGCAGTGCAGCGGTCACGCCGACGTTCGGCACGTCGACCAGCTGGCCGATGCGCATGTCCACTGCGACACTCGCGATCATGTAGGCCTGCGGTCGATCGTACCCGTACTCGCTGATGATGTAGTCGATCATCGCCGTGAGCGCGTTGCGCGCGGCCAGATTGATGTCGCTCGACAGGTTGCGCAGGTCTGCGATCTTCGCCGATTCGAGGTAGGCCAGGTCCGCGGGTACGGTGCCCTTGTCCTTCAGCGGAAAACCGGTAACGGCGTAGAAACGGGTTGACGGGATCGCCAGCGCCGAAGCCGGGCCCTCGTAGTGTGGCCCGTGGGAGAGGTCCGGCGGGTCCTCGGCAATACGCGTCGTAACGGTCAGCCGGCCGCCCATCTCGATGGCTGTGCCCGCGACCTCGCCATCGCCCTGCGCGAAGTGGAAATCCCCGACCGCCAGGCCGCAGCCGTCGATGAAGCAGGGCAGGTAAACGGTCGTGCCCGCGGTCATGTAGCGGATGTCCATGTTGCCGCCGTGTTCCCGTGGCGGCACCGTGCGCAGGCATTCTTCGCGTTTGCTGCCCTGCGCGCCGCACAAGGCCACCGGTTTCGCCTCGTCCGGGTCTGGACCCAGCACCATGCCGCCTGCCTCCAGCAGCTCCGCCTCCCGATCCAGTGCCTGCCTGAGCAGTGCTGGACCCGGCAGCGTCGTCACAACACCGGGAAAGCTGGCATTCGGAATGCGTACGCCGGGCAGCGCATCGCTGACCGCGAACTCGCTGTTGAGGCGCCAGACGATGAAGCGTGTTTCGGTTCCGAACTGGTCTCCCGCGAAACCGAAAGGGCTCGCCGCGGTCCAGCCCACAGTTGCCGGTTCCAGAGCTTCGATGGTGACCGCCAGCACATCGCCGGCTTTCGCGCCATTGATGAACACCGGACCGGTCAGCGCGTGCGCTATGCCGGTGCCATCGCGAGGAATGTCGCTGGCGCTGGACATCCTGTCCGGGTCGAGCGTCAGGTCAAAGGCGTCGCGACTCACGAACACGATGCGCTCGCCGGGGTCTGCGCTGGCTATCGGCGCGATATCGGGATGCAGACGGGTGATGCAGGCCGGGTCTTCGGCGCAGCTGACGCTGGTGTCGCCGACGAGGACGTCAGCGGTGAGGCCATTCGTCACGGCGAGCATACACAGCAAACCGGTTCGCAAGACCGTCAGCATCTCCACATTCGCCGCAGCACTCTGGGCGTCTGGAAAGACCGTCACCGTAGCACGGCGAGTATTGCGACTCCAGGTTTCATCCCGGCCGCTGCAAGACCCGCGAGGTCGGTACAGACCGTGATGAATTGGCGGAGAGGGAGGGATTCGAACCCTCGAACGGGTATTAGCCGTTACACGATTTCGAGTCGTGCGCTTTCAACCACTCAGCCACCTCTCCAGATACTGTCGGCCCCTGCAGGGCCACTCTTTTCGCCGAGGGAGGGATGGATTCGAAAAGCCTCAGGGCTTTTCTCACCCCTGCGGGGCGTCGCCGCCTCGCGGCGACGTCCAAAACGCTCCTCTTCGTCGCGTTTTGTCGAACCCTCGAACGGGTATTAGCCGTTACACGATTTCGAGTCGTGCGCTTGATTCGTCGCTGCGCTCCTCACCCTTCGGGCCGCCGGCCTGCGGCCGACGTTGTCTTCGCTCGCTTCGCGAGCTCCGGCTCAACCACTCAGCCACCTCTCCGGCGAGAACCGCGCATTCTAATCGAAATCGAGGCCCAGGCGGCGGCCGACGAGTTCGTAGGATTCCACAACATTGCCGAGGTCCTGCCGGAAGCGGTCCTTGTCGAGCTTCTCGCGGGTGTCGGCGTCCCAGATGCGGCAGCCGTCGGGGGTGAATTCGTCGCCGAGCATCAGCTCGCCGTCGCAGACGCCGAACTCGAGCTTGTAGTCGACCAGCAGCATGCCGTGGTCGGCGAACAGGGCTTTGAGTACGCCGTTGACGCGGTAGGTGAGTTCGCGGGCGCGCTCGAGTTGCGCAGGCGTGGCCCAGCCGAAGGCGATGACGTGACTGTCGTTGATCATCGGGTCGTGCAGGGCGTCGTTCTTGAGGAACAGCTCGAAGGTCGGCGGTTCGAGGTCGATGCCTTCCTCGACGCCGAGGCGGCGGCACAGGCTGCCGGCGGCAAGGTTACGGACCACGCACTCGATCGGCAGCATGTCGAGTTGGCGCACCAGCGAATCGGTGGCGTTGAGACGCCGCAGGAAGTGCGTCGGCACGCCGGCGGCGCCGAGCGTTTCCATGATGAACGCGTTGAAGCGGTTGTTGACGAGCCCCTTGCGCGCGAGCTGCTCGACCTTGACGCCGTCGAAAGCCGAGGTGTCGTCGCGAAAGTGCATGACGACGCAGCCGGGTTCGGCGCAGGCATACATCGACTTGGCCTTGCCGCGCGCCAGCAGTTCTCCGCGTTCCATCACCGTGGCTCCCGTACAGTCATTGCAGAGCGATCCAGTCGAAGCCTCGCTCCTGGTCGGCCAGGGTCATGCGTGACTCGTCGCGCATCACCGGCGCGATCGCCTGCCAGGCGAGGTCCGCCGTGTTGTTGGTCTCGCTGACGTGGGCGAGCACGAGACGCTGCAGGCGCTCCACCTCGAGGCCGGCCAGCAGGTCCGCCGCCTGTGCGTTGCTGAGGTGACCCCAGTCGCTGCCGACGCGCTGTTTCAGGCTCGGCGGATAGGGACCGTCGAACAGCATGTCGCGATCGTGGTTGCACTCCAGCAGCAGCGCGTCACAGCCCCGATAGCTGTCGACCACGTGCGGCGTGATGCTGCCGAGATCGGTCAGCACGCCGAGCGCGCGGCCGCTGCGCCGGAGCACGAACTGCGCCGCCTCGCGGGCGTCGTGCGGCACGGCGACCGGCGTCACCGTGACGCCGGCGACGTCGAAGTCGCGGTGCAGGTTGATGGCATGCAGGCGCAGGGCGGCGAGCTGCGGGGCCGCGCGCGCGGTGCCGACGGTGGCGAACACGTCGATGTCGAGGTGGCGCGCCAGGGCTTCGACGCCGCCGACGTGGTCGCCGTGCTCGTGGGTCACGAGGATGGCGCGGATCTCGTCCAGGCAGTGACCCAGACGCTCGAGGCGCCGGGCCAGCTCGCGGCGCGAGAAGCCGCAGTCGATCAGCAGCAGACCGTCGCCGCCGTCGACGAGGGTTGCATTGCCCTTGCTGCCGCTGCCCAGGGAGGCGAAGCGCATCAGCTCAGGTTTCCGCGAATGACGTCCAGCAGCAGGTCGGTCGATTCCTCGTCGAGTGCTGCGCCGTCGTTGCGGTCGATGCCGATGTGCACGCCCTGCTCCGTTTCGTCCATCTGCACCACGTACTCGATCGCTTCGAGATCGGCGCTGTCGTCGCCGCCGCCGAACAGGCGACCGAAGAACCCGCGCTCCTCTTCCTCGGCTTCCGGTTCGTAGCGCACGAAGTAGCGTCCCTCGCTGCGGTTGAGGTCCACGACCGTGAACTCGCCACGCTGCAGCGCGCGTCCAAGCGAGGCCCAGGCGCGATCGAAGGGCAGGCGCAGGTCGATGATCTGGCGGCCCTGCGCATCACGAATCATATAGATCTTGCTCGCGGTGCTCAGGCCCTGTGCCATCAGCGACACACTGCTCGCGTTGGCGGTCGCGGCCAGGTAATTGGCCAGTTCCGTCACCATCCATTCCTCGCGATCGGCATCGACCGAGGTCTCCGGCCAGCTGGCTTGCTCCGGCAGCACCGAATCCGGGGCGTCGAACCCGATCTGCTTGACGTAGATTTCGCTGGAGCGGCGCTGGATGCCCTGCTCGATGCGGAACCGGTACTTCTCGCGGCGGTCGTCGACGTCCTGGCGCACCAGCCAGGCCGATTCGAGCAAACCCAGGTTGACCCGCTCGTTCTCGATGCCGAGCCGGTTGCTGATCAGGAAGGAACGCACGCGGGGCCAGATCTCGCTCGGCGTGTTCTCGACGAGAATCCACTGGTCCTCACCGAGCTTCTGGATGCGCACCGTCGCCGTGTCCTCGACCGAATGCAGCGCCTCGGGTCGCGGCACCTCGAAATCCCCCACCAGCATGCCGGCCGTGTCCTGCGGTGGAATCACGTACAGGTCCTGCAGGGCGTCGTTGTCCAGGCCCTCGGGCACCTGCATGGGCGGGGTAACACGCGCAGCGCGGTAGTCGTCCTCGCGGTCGCGGAAATAGCCCTCGTCGCCGAACAGCCAGCCGCAGCCGCTGAGCGCTGCAGCCAGCACGCCGAGCATCAGAATCCGTATCCTCATCCAGCCTCCCTGGCCATCAACTGATTGCGCCGACGTCCCGCAGGACCCGGCGCAGCGATTCGTGGTGACGCGCGTCGAGCGGCGTCATCGGCAGGCGCAGTTCCGGACCGATCAGGCCCATTTCCGCCAGCGCCCACTTCACCGGTATCGGGTTCGGCTCCAGGAACAGGGCGTGGTGCAGTTCCGCAATCGCCGCGTCGAGGCGCCGGGCCCGCTCGGCGTCGCCGTCGAGCGCCGCCGCCGCGATCTCTGCCAGCGCCGCGGGCACGACGTTCGCGGTGACCGAGACCGTCCCGTGTCCACCCAGCAGCATCAGCCCGACCGCGGTCGGGTCGTCACCCGAGTAGACGGCGAATTCCGGTCCGCAGTGCGCCAGGATTTCCTGGGCGCGGTCGAGGTCGCCGGTCGCCTCCTTGATGCCGACAATATTGTCGATGCGCGACAGGCGCTCGACGGTTCCCGGCAGCATGTCGCAGGCGGTGCGGCCGGGGACGTTGTACAGGATCATCGGCAGGTCGACGGCGGCGGCGATGGCCGCGAAGTGCCGGTACAGGCCTTCCTGGGTGGGCTTGTTGTAATACGGCACCACCGACAGGTGTGCTGCGGCACCGACGTCGCGCGCGGCCTCGGTGAGCAGGACCGCCTCACGGGTGCTGTTGGCGCCGGTGCCGGCGATGACGGGCAGGCGGCCGGCGGCGAGTGACACGGTGCGGGCAATGACCTCGCAGTGCTCCTCGACGTCGAGGGTTGCCGATTCTCCGGTGGTGCCGACGGCAACGATCGCGGCCGTGCCACTGCGGACGTGCCAGTCGACCAGGCCTCGCAGCGCGTCCCAGTCGACCTCACCGTCGTCGAGCATGGGCGTCACGAGCGCGACGATGCTGCCGGTGATCATGCGGCGTCCCTGACCGGTTCGAAGCCCGCCATGGTACGAGCGGGGCCGGGCAAGCTCAAGCGCTCTCCGGCATAATTACCGCGCGCCGGGAGCGACGCGGCAGCTGCGCTCGCGGCTCAGTTGTACCCGAGTACGAATGAGCGATCGCGCTGCGCCGTGACGACCTTGAATTCCGGCACCGCGAAGTGGCGTTCCGGAGTGCTGGCGCTCACCGCCAGCGGGCTGGGGCGGCGGGGTAGGCCGGTCTTGTCGGCGTTCCTGGTTACGGCCTTGGCCGTGTAGTCGGTCGCGGGCTTGCGAGCCATGGGATCCTCTGTCGGGTCGCAATTGTCGGGGCCGTGCGACATCGCACGGTTGAACGAAATATAACCAAGCGGTTTACTGAAACCAGTTTAAGAATCGCCTTTGTTAAAAATTACCTGAGACGTAAAGATAGACCCCGATGCAAACGACAACCAAGCGCCGTCACGGCCACCACCTCATGCCCCTGTTTGCCGCCACCGTTCTGGTCCTGTTGTCGGGGCTGGCTGCGGCAGCCGCCCGGGCCGAGCCGGCCGAGATCAGCGCCCTGGGCATGGGTGACCGCAACTACCTGCGCGTCCAGCGCGAACGGGTCAACGACCTGGCGGCCCGCTACCTGGGCCGCAGCCTGAGCGGCGTGAAGAGCCGTGACCTGGACACGCTGCAGGAACTGCTGGATCGGGACATCGTGACCGCGGGCCAGACCCTGGAACTGCAGGCCATGGGCGTGGTGATGGGCAACCTGATGGCCGACGAGCACCGCCTGCGCTGGGTCGTGTACCAGGACGACAGGGGACGCAGCCGCGCCCTGCAGCTCGACGAGCGCCCGGTGTTCGTGTTCCCGATCACGATCATCTCGCGCCGCGTCGACGTCGGCCTGGAGGTCGACGTGGCGGCGCTGTACGCCAAGGCGATCGCGGAAATCCAGGACGACCTCGACAACCGCTACCGCCGCGACGGTCCGATTCCCGGAGCGCGCTGACTTGCCCGAACACCACGCACGCCCGGCGGTCGCCGGATGCTGAAACGAGCCATTTCCTTCCTGGTGCCGGTCACGGTGCTGGCCGTGCTGTTCTACGAGATCGTCACGACGCCGTTCTATTCGCGTGGCGAGCTCGACAAGGCCCGCGAGCAGACCGTCGCGGCGGCGCGCGCAGGCGACTTCGAGCGGGCCTACTCGCGCTTCGACGCCCTGCTCGGCATCGCCCCGCGCGACCTGCCGATCCGGGCCGATTACATCACCGTGCTGCACTGGGACGGCCAGCACCGGGAGGCCCTGGCGCAGCTCGCCAAGGTGGACATCGACGAATTGCC
>CAZOUC010000030.1:0-12151 GCA_964582825.1 uncultured Enterobacteriaceae bacterium
ACGAACGGCAGGGTGGCGGCAATGGCCTCGGCGTCGCGCAGGTTCAGGCCGGCCGAGTACTTGCGGACCTCCTTGAGCGCTTCGGCATCGAGGTCGCGCGCTTCGACGATCAGGTTGCGCAGCCCCATGCCCTCGATCAGTTCCAGGGCCTGCCGCTTGCCGCCTTCGCTGACCGCCAGCATCGCGATGACGGCGCCGACGCCGAAGATCATGCCCAGCAGGGTCAGGGCGGTGCGCAGGCGGTGGTGCGTGAGCTGACCGAGCGCCTGGGTGGCGTCGAGGCGCACCTTGTAGAGCGTCTGTTCCATCAGGCGGCGTCCGGCGGCCGCACCAGGCTGATCCTGTCGCCCGGCTCCAGGCCCTCGGTGACCTCGACCAGGTAGGGGCTGCGCTGGCCGATCTGCACCGGGCGGCGCTCGCTGCTGTCACCGCGCAGGCGGTACACCCAGGCCTGCGCGCTGTCGCCGTAGACCGACTGTGCCGGGATGACGATGCCGTCGTCGACCTCTGCGGTGACGATCTCGGCGCGCAGCCGGCTGCCGACGCGCATCAGCTCGGGGTCGACCTCGTCGATCGTCGCCTCGACGACGAAAAACTTCTGCGGGTCTGCCCGGTCGCGGGGGCTGGCTACGGACGACACGGATTCGACGCGGCCGGTGAACTCGCGGTCGACCTCGGCATCGAGACGCAGCCGTACGGCCTGGCCCTCGCTCAGCCCGACCGCGTCGGACTCGGGCACGAACAGGCGTGCCTTCACCTTGCCGCGTACCGGCAACAGGCCGATCGGACGTCCGGGCCAGACCGTCTTGCCCTTGCCCAGCTTCTCGCCCCAGGGGGTACGGGCGTAGACGAAGGTGCCGTCGGCAGGGCTGCGCAGTGCCATCATGTCGAGTGCCTTGTCCTGCTTGTCCAGCTTCGACAGGGCGCCCTGCTGCTCGGCGAGGATCAGGTTGCGCTGCGCGTCGCTGCGCTGGTCGAAGGTCTGCGACTGCCAGTCGAGGAACGCGGCCTCGACGTCCAGGTACTCGACGTCGGAGAGCGCATCGATGATCTCGTTGCGGCTGAACAGGGTCTCGTCGACGTCCTGGAAACGCAGCGACAGGTCGCGTTCGCCCTCGACCCGGTCGGATTCGTGGCCGATGCGCGTCTGCTCCACTTCGTCCTGCCGTTCGGTGCCGGCCAGGCGGAACTCGGAGCGCGCGACTTCGAGCTCGGTCTCCTCGCGCTCGAGGCGGATCTGCACGTCGTCGAAGCGAGCGATCACGTCGCCGGCCTTGACCTCGCTGAACTCCGGCGCCATCCAGGAGATGTTGAAGCCCATGCGAATCGAGCCGGGCAGGGCGATCGGCAGCGCCTCGGCGGCGATCAGTTCGCCTTCGGCGGCAACGCTCATCTCCGTGTCGCCGCGGGACACCGTCAGGGCCGGGGGGCCGCTGTCAGCGCCGCCGCAGCCGGCCACGAGCAGGACGCCGAGCAACAGGCAGGTACGCGGCAGGGCGTTCACAGCAGGCGCACCTCCGCGCCGGCCTCGAGCCCCTCGGTGACGATGCGCAGACCGGCGCTCTCGCCGCCGAGCACGACCGGCCGCCAGCCTTCGCCCCGCACGACCACGCCGGGTCGTCCGCCGCGGTACTGCAGGGCCTGGTCGGGCACCGCCAGGGCCTGGCGGCGCCGCTCGATGACGAGCGTCAGCTTCGCCGACATGCCGGGCCGCAGCTCGACGCCGTCGACCTCGTCGAGGCGCACCGTGACGTCGCGCACCATCGCCTGCGAATACTGGGACTGGCGTCTTACGATGCTGGCCACGGCGACGATTTCGCCGCCGAGCGCACTGCCGCCACCGGCATCGAGCGTCACCTGCGCCGGCTGGCCGACGGCGAGCCGGGCCGCGGCGTATTCCGGCACCTCGGCCTGCACCACCAGGTCGTCGAGCTGCGCGAGTTCGACCACCACCATGCCCGGGTTGACGTTGTCGTTGACGTCGAGCTTCTGGCCCTCGCGATCGGTGCCGAGGATCACCAGGCCGTCGCGGGGCGCGCGGATGGTGAAGGACTCGAGTTCTGCCTGCGCCCCGTCCAGCTCGCTCTCGAGCCGCCGGATGTCGGCGCGCAGTTCGGCCCGCCGGGCTTCGCGTACGCGCTCGACCAGCTCGCCGCGTTCCTGCTCGCGGCGGTACAGTTCCGCGGCGATGGCCTTTTCCTCGAGCAGCTTGCGGTACTCCAGGCTGGCGTAGACTTCGGGTCCGACCGCGGCCTTGCGCGCCGCCTTCTCGGCGGCGCTGCGCGCTTCGGCGAGTCGCACCTTGTCCTCTTCCTGTTCCCGGGCCTGCTGCTCGAGCAGCGACTCCAGCTCCGAGCGCTTGGCGTTGAGGTCGGCGCGCAGCGAGCGGATGCGATCGTCCGTGCCGCTGCTGTCGAACTGCACGAGGACGTCGCCGGCATCGACCCGCGACCCCTCGCGGGCGATGTTGGTAATGGTCGTGCGCCAGCTGCGCGACGGGGGCGGTCCGAAGCGGAGCGTGTCGGCGGAGGCCACCAGGCCACTCGCCTCGACGGTGATCGGGTGGTCGGCCGCTGCGACGCGCAGCCAGTCTTCGGCGGCGGCGGGCAGCGCCAGCACCAGCAGCAGCGGCCAGGCTCTCACGACCGGACGTCCTGCTCCGGTGCGACGCGTCCCAGCACGCTCATACCCGGCATCACGCCGTCGGGCACGCCGTCGACCGGTAGGGCCTGGGCGCGGAAGTAGCCGCTGTCGCTCCAGTCTTCCTTCCCGACCGCCTGGCTCGACACCCAGTCGATCCGGCTGGCGAAGGCCCGCGAACCCTGGGCATCGGCCTGCACCAGGATGAGCTGGCCGGGGCGGACCTCGGCGAGGTCGGCCTCGTGAACCCAGAAGGTCACCTGCAGGTCTTCCCGACTGGCGATCGCGGCGATATTGAAACCGCTGTACAGGGTTTCGCCGGGAAAGATCTTCTTGCCGTTGCGCGGGTTCTCGCCGTAGATGATGAAGCCCCGCTTCTCGGCGCGAATCTCGGTGGCCGCCAGGGCATCGCGAATACGGGCGTAGCTCGACTCCGCCTGCTGGACCTCCAGCGCCGTTTCGCGCTCGACGTCCGCCAGCTCCTCGCGGCGGTTCAACAGTTCCGCCTCGGCGCGAATCACGGCGCGGCGGGCGTTCTCGAAGGCGAGCTGGTAGCGGTCGTGGTCGAGCCGAGGAATGGTGTCCTCGGGGATCACGGCGTCGAGCTCGGCGAGGCGCAGGGCCGACTCCGCTTCGGCGAGACTGCGCTCGGCATCCATGACCTGCAGGCGCAGCTCGTCGATGCGCCGTGCCGCCGACAGGCGACGCTTGTCGAGGTCGGTGCGGGACTGCTCCTCGCGGGCGATCAGGTCGCCGGGGTCGAGTCTGACGACGACCTCGCCGACCTCGACCTCGGTGCCCTCCGGTGCCATCCACTCGATGCGTCGCTGCCAGGCGCCGGGCAGACTCGGCATCTCGATGGTCTGCGCATTGACGTCCTCGACCACCCCGGTGAGCAGGGCCGCCGCGGCCGGCACCGCGGTCAGCAGCAGGCAGGCGCTAATGCAGGCGCGAATCATGTTCGATCCTCCCGTCGCGCATGCGGATCAACCGCTTCGCGTGCGCCGCGATCTCGTCTTCGTGGGTGACCATCAGGATGGTCTGGCCGTCCCGGTTGAGTTCTTCGAACAGGCTCATGATCTCCGCCGAGGTCCGGCTGTCCAGGTTGCCGGTCGGCTCGTCGGCCAGCAGCAGCGGTGGCGCGTTGACCAGTGCGCGGGCGATGGCGACGCGTTGCCGCTGGCCGCCGGACAGCTGGTTGGGTCGGTGATCCATACGGTCGCCGAGCCCCAGGCGCTCGAGCAGTTCGCGGCCGCGCTCGCGCGTGGCGCCGCCTGCGCCGCGGCTGTAGCGCAGCGGCAGCAGCACGTTGTCCAGCGCCGACATGCGCGGCAGCAGGTGGAAGCTCTGGAACACGAAGCCGATGTGGCGATTGCGCAGGGCGGACAGGTCCTCGTCGTCGAGTTCCGATACCTCGCTGTCGATCAGGCGGTAGCGGCCGCCGTCGGGTGTGTCGAGACAGCCCAGGATGTTCATCAGCGTCGACTTGCCCGAACCGGACGGCCCCATCACGGCGACGAAGTCGCCGTGCTCGATGTCGAGGTCCACGCGGTCGAGCGCGTGCACCCAGCTGTCGCCGACGCGGAACCGGCGGCACAGCGCCTCGGTATGAATCATGGCCATCTGGTCGAGTCGTCCTGTTGCACCGGGTGCCATACGGCGGCCTGTCGAACCCGGACCAGTACCGCCACGTTGCCGTTGATCTGACGCAAGGTGACCCCCGGGTGCGGATTTTATATTGGATTGGCGATGCACCGCGAAGTTCTGCAGCGCGGCTCCCGCGTCAGCCAGCGAGGCCAGTCCCTTGAACGCCCAGCGTCTCACCCTGCACGAGCACGTTCTCGAAATCGTCAGCGATTCCGGCGAGGGCGCCCAGAAAGCGGCGCGAGCCTTTGCGGATGCCTCGGCACGGATGGGCAATGCACTGTGGACCGTCGAGATCATCCCGTCGGAGATCCAGCCGCCGCCGCATACCACCGGAGCCGCGAGCGGCAACCGCATCCGCCTGGCCGATCACCCGGTCGGCAACGGCGGCGACCGCGCGCAGCTGGTGCTGGCCTTCAACGAGATGGCCCTGCTGTCGCGCCTGGAGGCGGGCGCGGTGGCCGACGACGCCACCGTCATCATCGACAGCCAGTGGGCCGATAGCGACGACCCGCGGATCCGTCGCAGCTACCGCGACATCCTGGCCGGCATGCGCCGTCGCGGCGCCACCGTGCACGAACTGCCGATCGAGGCGCAGGCCCGGGATGCCGGCGCCGGCGCACGGCACGGCAAGAACATGTGGGCGCTCGGTCTGCTCGCCTTCCTGTACGCCCGCGACGAGGAGCTCATCGACGCCGCCGTACGTCGCCTGTTCGCCGGCAAGGACGCCGCGCTCGTCGAGCTGAACCTGCGCCTGGTCGATGCCGGTCGACGTTTCGCGGCGGAGCGCTTCGCCACGCAGTACGACATTCCCGCCGCCGAGGTCGCCGGGCCGCAGGTCGCCATGAACGGCAACACCGCGCTCGCGCTCGGTGCTGCCGCTGCCGGCTTCCGGCTGTGCGCGGTCTACCCGATCACGCCGGCGACGTCGATCGCCCATTTTCTGGCCGAGCACTTCGACGCGCTCGGCGGCTGCGTCCACCAGGCCGAGGACGAGATCGCCGCGGTCGGCGTCGCGCTCGGGGCCAGCTATGCCGGTGTGCCGGCGTTCACGGTGACGTCCGGCCCGGGCATGGCGCTGATGACCGAATTCCAGGGCCTGGCGGCAATGACCGAGACACCGCTGGTGATCGTCGACGTGCAGCGCGGTGGCCCCAGCACCGGGCTGCCGACCAAGATCGAGCAGAGCGACCTCCTGCACGCGATACACGGCACGCCGGGTGATGCACCGAAGATCGTGCTCGCACCGGGCAGCATCGAGGAGTGTTTCCACGTGATGGCGACCGCGCGCACCTTGGCCGAGCGCTTCCGGATGCCGGTCATCGTGCTGTCCGATGCCAACCTGGCCACGGGTCAGCAGAGCTTTGCCCGTCCACGCATCGACGCTCAGGCCCTCGCCCAGCCGGCGCGCCAGCTGCCGGTCACGCCCGACATGAAGCCTTTCGACTGGGACGAGCAGACCGGCCTGTCGCCGCGACTGTTGCCGGGCCAACCGGGTGGTACCTACGTGACTACCGGTCTCAATCACGGCCGCGACGGTCACGTTCGCTACGACGCCCGTTCGAACCAGGACGCACATCGCATGCGCAGTCGCAAGCTCGCGGCGCTGCAGCGCGCGCTGCGACCGCCCGCGGTCCATGGTGCGGAAGCGGGCGAACTGCTGCTCGTCGGTTGGGGCAGTACGCAGGGCCTGATCACCGAAGTGGTCGATCGCCTGGTCGCGCGCGGCTACGCCGCCAGCAGCCTGCACATCAAAGTGCTCAATCCGCTGCCGCGCGGGCTGCAGGCGCTGCTGCGCCGCTTCAGCCGGGTCATGACCGTCGAGCTGAACTACAGCGACGACTGGGGCGACCCGCTGATCGATGCCGACAGTCGCCGCTACGGTCAGCTCGCCCAGCTGCTGCGCGCGCACACCCTGGTCGACGTCGACTGTTTTACCCGCGTGCCGGGCCGGCCACTGATGCCCGAAGAACTCGAACGGGCGCTGCTGGAGCGCCTGCCAGGCCTCGACCGCGCCGCTGCAGGCGCTGCCGGAGACGCATCATGAGCCTGCTTGCGGTCGATACCTTCGTCGAAGAGCACTGCGCGCACACGCGGCACGAGGCCGACGAATACGCCAATGAAACGCCACGCTGGTGTGCCGGCTGCGGCGACCACTCGGTGCTGCGCGCGGTGCAGCAGTTGCTCGAGGGCGCGCAGGTCGCGCCGGAGAACGTCGTCGCCGTTTCCGGCATCGGCTGTTCCAGCCGGCTGCCCCATTACCTCGGCACCTACGGATTCCACGGCATCCACGGCCGCGCCCTGCCCGTTGCGCTCGGCATCAAGCTCGCGCGGCCGGAACTGCGGGTGCTCGCGTTCATGGGTGACGGCGACTGCTTCTCGATCGGCGCCGGCCACTGGCTGCACACCCTGCGCTACAACCCGGACCTGCTCTGCGTGGTCATGGACAACAACCTGTTTGCGCTGACCAAGAACCAGGCCTCGCCGACCACGGCACCGGGCGAGCGCACCAATACGACGCCCCGCGGCGCGGTGCTGCCGCCGCTGCGGCCGCTGTCGGTGATGCTGGGCATCAGCAACCTGTCGTTTCTCGCCCAGTCTGCGACCTGGAATCCGGCACACCTGCGCGCGACCCTCGAAGTGGCCTGGCAGCACCGGGGCCTGAGTTTCGTGCGTGTCCTGCAGCGCTGTCCTGCCTACATGCCCGAGCTGCTCGAAAAGGGCGGCAGCCGGCGCCTGGCCTACCTGGTCGGCGCGGGCGGCGTGCCGATCGATGCACGCAAGGCCAAGGGCGCCGAGCTGATCGACCACGACCCTGCGGACCTGGCCGCGTCGCGGGCCCTGGCAGACCGCGAGGAGCTCGAGCCGATGGGGCTGCTCTACCGTGACCCGGGCCGTCCCAGCTACGGCGACCTGCAATCGGCCGGGCGGGACCGGCCGGCGGACGACGTCATCGTGGCGCGGCTCGAGGGCCTGCTGGACCGGTACGCGGTCGGAGACAGCCCGTGAAGCTCGAGGATCGGCTGGGCGATGTGCTGGCGGCCTACTGGGCGCCGCGAGCGGATGCGCTGCCGGCTGCACTGCGCGAGGCGCGGGCTCAACTCGACGCGCTGCTGCCGGTCGCCGAACGGGGCGAGCGGGAGCGGGGCGACGCGGACCTGCTGCGTCATCGCAGCGGCGCCTTTGCCGCCGAGGCAATCGATCTCGATGCGCTGGCGCAGACTCTGCGCCACAGCGGTGGCCGTGAAGCCCGGCAGCAGCTCGCGCGTCTGCGTGCGCTGCACGAGGCGTTCGCCGCGTTGGAGGCCGGCGTCGCTGCGACGCCACCGCAGCCGGTGCTGCAGGTGTTCGACGGCAGCGTCGAGGCCCTGTGCGCCGCGTTCGACGCGCAGCTCGAGACCTGCAGTCGGGTCCTGGCGCTGGTCCGCCGCACCGCGCTCGAGGTGTCGGGTCTGTATCGTGCTGACCGAGACGAGGCGTTCTTCGCGGCGTTCGACTGGCGCCAGCTCAGCGACGCCGAATGGGCCTGCTGTCCACCGTTCCTCGTGCTGCTGGAGGACCGGGGCGATTCCGCGCAAGGCCTGGCCGCTGTTCTGCAACTGGCGACCAGCGGCAGGCCTTTCAAACTGGTTCTGCCGCACGGCGCCTGGCGTCCCGAAGCGGCCGCGGGCCGCGCCGCGGCGCTGCAGGGATTGCACGACCCGGGCTTGCTGTTCCTGAGCCTGAGGCGCCTGTTCGTCGCCCAGACGTCGCTGGCTGCCGACACCTTCGCGACGCGCCTGGAACAGGCCCTGGCCTCGCCGCGCCCGGCACTCGTCTCGGTGTTCGCGGTACGCGCCGACACGCCGGATTTCGCCGACCGCTGCGAGCGCTCCCGCCTGTGTCGGGCGTTCCCGCACTACGTCTACGACCCGGACCGAGGTGATGACTTCGCCGCCTGCCTGGACCTGGCCGACAACCCGGAGCGTGACCGGCTGGACATCGAGGAATCGCTGTGCGGCCTGGACGACGACGGCCAGCCTCAATCGCAGTCGCGGCGCCTGACCTTCGCCGACTACGCGCGGCTCGAGCCGGAGTTCGACGCCCACTTCACGCCTTTGCCGGGACTGGGCGACGCGGCGCTGGTGCCGCTGGCGACCTACCTCGATCTCGAGGCCGGCAAGCGGCATGGCAAACGCGCCTTCGTCGAGGTTCTGAACGAAGAGCGGCGCGTGTGCCGTCTGCAGCCATCGCCAGCTCTGGTCGCCTGCAGTGACGACCGGCGCCAGCTGTGGCGGATGCTGCGCGAGCTGGCGGGCGAGGACGACTCGAGACTGCGCAGCGCCGCGCGTGCCGCCGAGCAGCGCCTGCGTGCCGAGCACCAGGCGGCGCTCGCCAGGCAGAAAGCCGAGCTCGAACAGCAATTCGAGCAGCAGCGTGAACGGCTCGTCGAGGAGGCGGTCCGCGAGCTGGCGCGGCAGCTGGCGGGGATCGGCTGAGCGCGGCGGGCTGGCCCGCTCCGGGCTACCGTACCTGGAAGCTGACCCGAAACGAGTCGATGCGCGATTCGAACGCTGTTCCGGAGGTTTCGTCCCGGGCCGGTTCGAACTCCCATTGCTGCACCGCGCGCAGGGCGTAGCGGTCGAACAGGCGCGGCGGTTCCGAATCGACCACGGCGATGTCCACTGCCCGTCCTTCCGTGCTGACCGTGAACGACACGTCGACCCAGCCCTCGATGCGCCGTTGCAGGGCACGCTGCGGGTACTCGGGCGGCACGCGCTTGACGATGCGGGTCGGCACGATGCGGGCGACCTGTGATCCGGCGTCGCGGGCCTGTTCGGTCGCGTCCGGTTCCGCGTTGTCCGGCGTCGCTGCGGCCGACTCCGCGGCGACGCCCGCGCCGTCCGTGGTGCTGCTTGCCGGCCCGACGTCCGCAACGCCAGCCGGTCGCGGTGCGCTGCGCGCCGACAGCCGGGCTACGATCAGGCGTTCGAGACGCTCGATTCCGGCGCTGTCGATCCCGAGGGCATTGGCGTATTCGGCGTAGTCGCCGGCTGCGTCGAGCCGGTCGGCCTCGACTTCGGCGGTGGCGCGTTCGAGCAGGCGCCGGGACAGTTCCGCTTTGAAGGGCAGCAGGCTGTCGTCGGCGGCGCTGCCGTCTGCCGCGGCGGCGGCCAGCAGATCGAACGCGTTGTCGGTAGCGGGCGGAATCAGCCGGTCGCCGTCGAGCGCGTCCTGGATGGCGTCAAGGGCTTCCGCTTCACGCTGCAGGGCCACGCCGGACGCGACCAGTTCCGATTGCACCTGCGCAACGGTCGCGGACGTAGCGCGCACGCTGTCGTCGTCTGCCGCGTCGTCCGCCTGCAACTGCTCGAGGTGGCGGTTCATCGCGGACTGCAGTTCGGCCTGCAAGGACTGGTAGCGCCGGTTGCGCGGATCGAGACGCGAGATATTGAAGGCGAGACTCATCGCCTCGTCGAACTGCTTCTGGTCGAGTCGTTCCCGAAAGCGGGCCAGCAGGGTCGTCGACAGCGCCTGCTTGCCGTCCCGCGCCTCGGCGTTGTACGGATCGATCCGGAGAGCCTCGTTGAAGTAGTGCAGGGCGTTGTCGCCCTCCGGCAGGATGAGCCGTTCGGCCGCGACGGCCTGCCGGGCCGACTGCAGCAGCGCTTCGATCCGCGCCCGGCGCTCCTGCTCCGCGGCTTCGGCGTCCTGCACGGTCGCCAAGCCGGGGTCTGTCGCCGCATCGCGCGCCTGCTCGCCGGCGGGTGTCAGCAGGAAGTACGCCACCGGGGCGACCAGCAGCAGGCCGGCCAAACCGGCGACGAGCGGGCTCAAGCCGCTCCGCCGCGGCGTCCGGGCGACGCTGCCGGGATCGCCGTCTATGCGGTAGATGTTCTCGCCGCGCGCCCGCTTCTGCAGCAGTTCGTGGTGCAGAGCCTGCGCCGAGCCGAGGCAGAGCTTCATCTGGTTGCGGCTGATCGGCTTGTTGAACACGCGGTAGACCACGGGCCGCACGCGCGTCTTGAGGATCGCGTTCAGCGGTTCCTGAGGGCCGATCAGGATGATCACCTTGCTCGGGTCGTCGCGGTGGATGCGCTTGAGATCGTCTACGGCACGCCGGGAGTCTCCGTTGACGGTGTCCACGTCGTAGATCAGCACTCCGGCTGCGCCGTGTACCTCGTCGCGCTTCAGCGCCCCGTCCACGGTCAGCTCGCTGCTGATCGAGTACGCGCCGTCGTCGTCGGTGATCAGCGTGTCGATCACGTCGCGCTGATCGGTGATCAGCACGACGTCGCGCAGAATCTCGTCTCCCGCCGATGAGTCGGCGGACGTTGCATCGGCCACAGGGGGGATCCTCTACATCCAGTCCGGTCGCTCTTGTGACCGACCGCTTCACAGTTTAGTGAAGTCACCTCCGCCGCTGCTGTGACGCTGTTCACAGAATGGCAGCAAGAGATGGCACAGCAACCGCGCGCGGTCTGGACCGCGACGCTCCCGGACGAGTGCAACCATGCGGAGCAATTGTTGCGGGAGGATGAAAGCTTCGTGTCGGGCGGGCGCACCTTGGCCGCGTCGAGGCGCGCAGCCGCAGGGGCTCAGCGACGCGGCAGTTCGGGCTCGCCGAGGCCCGCCAGTCCGTCGCGGAGCTGTTCCAGCTCACCGCGCAGACGAGCCTCGAAGCGCTGCTCGATGGCACGCATTTCCGCCTCGTAGGCACGCCGGCGGTCCCGGTCGAGGGCCTGCCAGGCGTCGCGGCGCGGAATATGCGCCACGGCGTCGGCGAACTCGTGGACGGCGCCGAACCGCGCGCTGTCGCGCACGCCGTGGTTCCAGCTGTCGAGCGCCCAGGACAGGCGCAGGACCGCCTCGCTCGGTTTCAGTTCGCTGCGCAGCGCGGCGCCACTGACCAGGCGCAGGGTTCGGTCGATCTGCTCCCTTCTGCGCCGCTGATCCTCGTCGCGCTGCGCCGATGCCGTGCGCTCCTGGTGTCGCAGCCGCCACAGCAGCCGCGCCGCCACGGCGGACAGGACCGCTATAACGGCGGCACCGACCAGGACAAACAAGGCAAGAGGACTCATCACGACGGTACGCTAACCCGGGGCCGGAGGATCACGCCAGCGCCGATTTGCTGCCGGCCGGGACGATGCGTACAGTGCCCGGACGAGGCGGCCGGACAGGGAAGGAGTCCATGACGACAGCGGCGCGCGTGCTGCACGAGGTATTCGGTTTCGCCGATTTCCGGCCGGGCCAGCAACCGGTCGTCGACGCCCTGGTCGCCGGTCGCGACGCCCTGGTGCTGATGCCGACCGGTGGCGGCAAGTCCCTGTGCTACCAGGTGCCCGCTCTGGTGCGTCCCGGCTGCGGCGTCGTGGTGTCGCCGTTGATCGCGCTGATGGAGGACCAGGTCAGCGCCCTGCGCCAGCTCGGCGTGCGCGCCGCCTGCCTCAACTCGACCCTCGGATTCGACGAGATCCAGGCGGTCGAACGCGCCGTCGAGACCGGCAGCCTGGACCTGCTGTACGTCGCGCCCGAGCGCCTGCTGCAGGAGCGGACCCTGGGCCTGCTCGAGCGCAGCGCCTTGGCGCTGTTCGCGATCGACGAGGCGCACTGCGTGTCGCAGTGGGGCCACGATTTCCGTTCCGACTACCTCGGTCTCGGCGTGCTTCGCGAGCGCTTTCCGCAGGTGCCGCGCATCGCGCTGACGGCCACCGCCGACGCGCGCACCCGCCAGGAGATCATCCTTCGCCTGGGCCTCGAGCAGGCGCAGCTGTTCGTCGCCAGTTTCGATCGGCCCAACATCCGCTACCGCATCGGCCTGAAGCACAATCCACGCCAGCAGCTGCTGCGCTTCCTGCGCGAGGAACACCCGCGCGACGCCGGCATC
>CAZOUC010000031.1:0-8989 GCA_964582825.1 uncultured Enterobacteriaceae bacterium
GGCCCATTTCCGCTCGGTGAAACGCAGCAGGAACATGAAGATCGGGTGCGGCATGGTGCTCTCGGAGTGTTCCCGCTGCGCGCGCTCGGCCGCCGAACGGGTCACGCCGATATAGGACAGCACGACCGGAATCAGGATCAGGTTGGTGAAGATTAGTACCACGACGCCGACGCTGGCGGTCATCGCCAGGTCCTGGATCACCTGGATCGGTATGATCATCAGCACCGCGAAGCCCACGCCATCGGAGGCCAGCGCGGTGAAACCCGCGAGGAACAGGCGCCGGAAGGTGTAGCGGGCGGCGACGTACTTGTCACAGCCGCGGCCGATGTCCTGCAAGACGCCGTTCAGGGTCTGCGCGCCGTGGGACACGCCGATCGCGAACACGAGGAACGGCACCAGGATCGAGTACGGGTCCAGCTCGAAGCCCAGGAGGGAGATCAGGCCGAGCTGCCAGACCACCGCCACGACGGTGATGGCCAGGACCACGAGTGAACTGCGCCAGCATCGCGTATACCAGTACAGCAGCAGCCCGGCGATGCACACCGCTACGGCGAAGAAGCCCATGACCGCGAACAGGCCGTTGATCAGTTCGGCGACGATCATGGCAAAGCCCGTGATCTGGATGTTCACGCCCGGTCCGTCGCGCGCCTGGCCCGGCTCCCGGGCGCTGGAGTCGCCGCTCTCGATCTCGAGGTTCACCGACTGGAACTGCCTGCGCACGTCCTCGATACGCAGAGCGAGCTCGTAGTAATTGACGCGCTCACCGGTTTCCGGGTCGACGTCCATCAGCGGCACGAGGATCGACGACGCTCTCTCGTCGTTCGATACCAGGTCGCCACGCAGGCCGGCGCGCATGACGTTCAGGCGCACTTCGGCGATCGACTCGGGCGACCCGTCGTAGTCCGGCGGCACCACCGGTCCGCCCTCGAATCCTTCCTCGGTGACCACGCGGTAGCGCGTGTTCGGGGTCCACAGGGACTTCATGTCCTGGCGCACGACACCGGGAACGAAGAAGATCGCGTCGCTGACCTCGCGCAGGGTCTGGAGAAACTCGGGCGTGTAGATCGTCTCGCCCCGGGTTTCCACCGATACGCGCAGGATGCTGCCGAGCCCCTGCAGGTACTGGGCATTGGCCTTGTAATTCTCGACGTAAGGGTGGTTCTTCGGCAGCATCTTCTCGAAGCCGGGCTGCAGCTTCAGATGATTGGCCGCGTACCAGGCGAAGAACACGGTCAGAAGCAGGCAGGCGATGACGATGAACAGTCGGTTGTTCAGCACCAGCCGCTCGATCGGGCCTCCTGTGTGCCGCGCGAACAGCTCCGAGTCGCTGATGACCGGCAGTTCGTGGTCCTTGTCGGTGTTAGCCATGCCTTTTCCTTGTCACTGTTGCCGGGGCAGCGGGAACACGCGCAGGCCGAAAAATCCCGTGAGGATCAGTTCCCCGGGGCGGCCCTCGAGCACGTCGCTCAGTGGCTGCGGGGACGGAACCGGAATCGGCGTGAAGGTCGCACCGTCGTCGCGGCTCTCGAGCAGACCGCCCTCCGCGGTGGCTAGGATCAGCCGGCCGTCCCGCAGCAGGGTGCTGGCGACCACGGCCCCGGTCGGCGGCTTGCGCACCGGTTCCCAGCTTTGCCCGAGGTCGGCGGAGCGGAAGGCGAGTCCGCGCAGACCCCCGGTGACCAGGGTTCCGGAAGCCGACTGCACGATCGTGAACATGCTGCCTTCGTACGGGAAGTCCTGGGCCTGCCACAGGCCCGATTCCGGGTCATAGGCGAGGATCGTGCCCATTTCACCGCTGGCCATCAGGTCCGCGGGCGCTTCGCCGGCGGACAGTTCGACGGTCGCGTCGCTGTCGACCTGCACGTAGTCGAAAATGTGCGGCAGCTGGTACAGATCCAGCAGTTCCATGACCGGGTACCAGCTCTCGCCGGCGTCCTCGGTGCGGAACAGCAGGCCGTAGGCACCGCCGACGATGCCGGTGTCCGGGTTACGCATGTGCACGGTGAAGAACGGTTTGTCCGCGCCTTGTTCCCGGGCCAGGCGCATCTCGTCGACCAGGAAGGCGTACACGTCGTTGTCCGGTTCGGCCGCGGCCTTGCGTTGATAGTACTCGAGCCCTATTTCGGCCAGCTCGATGCCGTCGAGCTGCTTGGTCCAGGTCTCGCCGCCGTCCTCGGTGCGCAGCACGACCCCTTCGTGCCCGACCACCCAGCCGATCCGCGGGCTGGTGAATGACGCGCTGAGCAGGCTCGAGCGCACCGGTACGCTGCGCGCCTGGCGCCAGCTGTCGCCCTCGTCGTCGGAGAGCAGGATGTGGCCGCGAATTCCGGTGGCGACGATACGCTCGCCGGCACGCGTTACCGAGTACACCAGGCTGCTCGACGCCAGCGGCGACTCGACGGCTGGCAGTTCGAGTACGTCGTAACTCCGGGCGTCATTTGCCAATACGGGCAGCGCCAGCAGCGCGGTGAGGACCGGTACCAGGAGATAGGGCATGTTCTGCCTCCGCGGCCTGTTGTTCGATTATCGGCGGCGCCGCAGCGGGCCGATGTTAACAGCCGGCTACCGGCGGCGTCGATCCGGATGGTGCGGCGAGCCGTGATGGGGCGACGGTGACGCCGGCGAGAGCCGGCGCCACCGCCCGGCTTCAGCGGATGCCGCCGCGAGCCATGCCCTGCGGGCTGAAGAACTGCTCGGACTTGTCGTGGTCGCTGGTGAACGTGCCCGGGATCGGCTTCGAGTTGATGTTGTAGATCCCTGCCAGCAGGTCATAGGTCCCGTAGGCGGTGTTGCCGATCGCCGGCGTGTCCCAGGCGACGAACGGGTACATGTAGTGGACGCGCCACAGGTTGCCCTGACCGTCCCAGGTCTCGCCGATGAGCGCGGTCCAGCTGTCCTCGTCCATGTAGTAGCGGCGCTTGCCGTAAATGTGGCGGCTGCCGCTCTTCAGCGTGGCCTCGACGACCCACACGCGGTGTTTCTCCCAGCGCACGTACTCCGGCTTGAAGAAATGCTTGTCCATCATGTCGAGCACGGGCATCTCGAACACGAAGGTGTAGTTGTTGTAGGGAATCAGCATTTCCTGCTTGCCGACCAGTTTCCAGTCGAAGCGTTCCGGAGAGCCGTTGTAGATGTACGAGTCGTCGTAGGTCGACGTCCCGGCGGTCGCGGGATTCGGCGTATCGAAGGACACCGCGGGCGCCTTGCGCACCCGGCGCTGGCCGGTCAGGTACTGCCAGGCGTCGCGGCCCCTGCCGGCGGTGTAGTCCGAGCCCGGCTCGTGCACCAGCAGGATCTCGCCGGCACGGCGCGGCGGCGCGAGATAGTCGATGCGCAGGTAGGCGAAGCGCAGGTCGTCGGTGCCGTAGTCGCGCTCTTTGAAATCACCGATGTACATCGGGTAATCCCACCAGTTGTCCGCGGTCGTGGACAGCACCGGTTTGCCGTTGGCGTCGACGTAGTAGCTGTCGTACTTGTAATAACCCTGGTAGCCCTGGAAGCGGATCATGTGATTCCACAGCACTTCCAGTCCGGTCTGCGGAATGGGGAAGGGCACGCCGGGTACGTTGCCGTCGATCTTCTGGCCGTCATCGACCAGGGTCGCGCCGGTGGCGTTCTGGCGGGTGCCGTCGTAGAACCACTGCGGTGCGGCCGCGTTCCGCTTGGTCGGGTAGACGTCGAGACGAAAGCCCTGGCTACCGTACTTGCGCAGCAGCGCCGCGGTGCCCTCGCTGAGCACGTCGGCGTACTCGGCCATGTTGGACGCGTCGACCGAGTAGATCGGTTTTTCGTTGGGCCAGGGGTTCGGGTATTCCCCGCCCGGCTGCCAGCCCGGCGGCACCGGCGTCGTGCCGGTCCACTCGGGAATCGAGCCGTCGGCGTTACCCGCCCGCTCTGCGCCCATCGGGGTCAGGTCCTGGCCCAGGCGGGCGGCTTCTTCCGGGCTGACCGCCGCGAAGCTGGTCGCGGCGCAGGCACCGAGGGTTACTGCTGCGACGATGGCCTTGTATTTCATCATTCGGAATCTCCTGAATCAGCTCGGCTTAGAACGTGCGCTTGACTGCGAACGTCAGGTTGTCGCGGTCACGGATGTTGCCGATCGGCCCTCCGTCCTGATCGCCAAAGTAGTAGTTGTAGCGGACGTCGAACAGCCAGCGCTGCTGGTACTCGAACGTTGCGCCGATCACGCCGTTGCCGATCCCCTCGTTGCCGGAGGTCGACAGGGCGCCTTCGCCGAGGAAACCGTACGACAGGGTGAAGGGCACTCTCACGTCAAGACCGGGGCGGACCTGGTACCACTGCGGCGTGAAGCTGATGGTGCCGGTCAGTTCCAGGTCTTCCTTGTCGATGCGTGGCTCCGAGAACTGCGGGTTCTGACCGTAGTCGAGCAGGGTCGCCGCGGTGATTTCGAAGGCCCAGCTGCCGCCGTCCCAATAGCGGCTGGGACTCAGGAAGCCCAGGCCGTTCAGCACCAGGTGCGCCGTGTCGCCGGTCGCGACGGCGTAGTTGCTCTCGCTGGCGGCGGTGTAGTCGAACGAGGGTGCCGCCAGGTTGAAGCCGAAGCCGGCCAGGCCGGCGTCGACGGCCTGCTGCACGCCGAGCGGAATCAGCGCCAGCTGTGCGGCGGTCGGTCCGGCAGCGGGCCCGAGTACCGGAGTCAGCGCAGCGGTCAGCTGGCCGGCGAGGCCGGGAACCAGCGCCGGGGTCAGGGCGTTGTAGTTCTGCGTGCGCAGCAGCGTGCCGCCACCGAAGTTGATCGCCACGTCCTTGCGGTAGACGAGGTCGGCACCGAACGAGATGCCGGCGATCTCCTTGTTCAGGCTGATGCCGAACAGCTCGTTGTCTTCCCGGTAGGTCCACTTGTATTTGCCGACCGGCACGTAGGCGTTGCGCCCGTCGGTTCCTGGCGTGGCGACGTTGAAGGGCACGCCGTTCTGCGCGAAAGCGCTGCCGACCGCACCGAAAAACAGCGGCGACAGACCCGCGATGAGCTGCGGTGGCAGGCCCGCGCCCCCGAGGATCGCCGGCAGCTCGGCGCCGAGATTGGCGGTGTAGAACTGCGAGTAGTCGAGCGCGCCGATCAGGCCCTGCGGGTACTTGTCGTGGTAGTTCAGGTAATAGACTCCGAGCTCGACGTCGCTGTCCGAAAAGTAGAACTGGGCGCCGAGTCCGTACTCGCCGTCGGTGGGACGGCGCGAACCGGTGTTGACGTAGCCGAGCCGCGGCGTCAGCTGGGTGCCGGTGCTCGGGTCGACCGCGCCGGGAATCAGGGTCAGGAACTCGGAGTCGTCGGTCGAAATCTCCGACAGCGCGAGGTAGGTGCCGGGATCCGGGTAGCGCACCTCCTCGAATTCGAACGAGTAGTAGCCGACCAGGGTGGTGTTCTGGTTGAGCTGCAGCGACGCCGACAGCTTGTTGCTCGGCAGGAACAGCTCCTTGGCTTCCGCGCCCGGGATGCCGAAGCCCTTGGCCAGGTCCAGAGGCGCCATCGAGCCGGCGATGCCGTGTACCGCGCCGCCCACGAACAGCGACTGGCCCCAGTACAGGGCGTGGCGGCCGGCGCGCACCGAGGCGCCGACGTCACCGAAGTTGAAGTTGGCGAACGCGAAGGCGTCGAGCAGCTCGCCGCCCTTGAAGGCGATGTCCTTGGCCGCCTGGGTGTATTCCCCCGGCGGTACCGAGGTGTGACCCCAGGTATCCGAGTTGGTGTAGCGGTTGAAGCCGGGGTGGTCGCCGTCGTCGGCGAACGCGAAGTCGTACCAGCCGGCGCCGGTGATGCGGACACCGATGCGGTCGTCCCAGACCACGTCCAGTTCGCTGAGCAGGTCGAAGCGGTTCAACACCAGGTCATTGTCTTTGAAGTTGAGCGTGGAGTCGTCGTAGATCGGCAGCGGTCCGGCGGTGATGATGGCCTCGTCCTGCGAGGCGACGCGGACCATGGCGCTGTACTTGAAGGTGTTGTCCCAGCGCACGCTCAGCGGACTGTTGCCGGTATCGAATTGCACCGCCTGTGCCGTGCCGCTCAGGACGCCGGCCGCCGCTACGGCGGTGGCGAGGATCCTGCGGCGCGACCGGTGGCCTTGGTCTCCCTGCTTGCTAGTCATTGGCATCGCTCCTTGCTTGGCGAATTTTATTGGCTTGGTGGTCTGGACACGCCTGCCCGGCTCTCCCGGCGCCGGGTTTCTGCGAAATCGCGGCGAGTATGGCAAATTCGTGAAATTAGAAACCTGTTTCTAATCAACAGACGAATAAATTGCAAGGAACCTCAGCCGCGGCGGGCCGGATCCGCGGCGAAGAGCCGCCAGCGACGCTCGCCGGCGGCGATGAAAGTATCCCCGGCGCGGTCGTAACGACGCCGGATTTCCTCGAAACACCAGTGATCCGGGTCCCGCCAGACCCGGAACAGGGCATAGGCGCCGGCGCGGTGCGGGTCGTCGCTCAGGGCCGACGCGGAGGGAATGCCGATCACCGGCACCCGTTCGCTGCCGCGGTGCAGCGCGGTCTCGGTCCAGCGGTGGCTGTGGCCGTGCAGCACCAGTTCGGCGCCCTCGTCGGCGACGACGGCGGCCAGTTCCGGGGCGTCGACGAGACGCTTGCGCCATTTTTCGGTGCCCGGTACGGGCGGGTGGTGAATGAGAATCACTCGACACAGGCCTGCCTCACGGCTCTGGCGCAGCAGGCCTCGCAGTTTGTCGAGTTGCTCCCGGCCGAGGCGCCCGCTGGCCATGAACGGCGGCGTGGCGACGGCGCTGTTGAGGCCGATCACGGCGACCGGCCCGCGCCGGCGCAGGGTGGGAAAGGCGACCGGCTCGCCGCGGTCGCCGCTCAGGTAGGGAGCCCAGCGTCCCAGGCCCTCGGTCCAGGACAGGTCCACGTACAGTTCGTGGTTGCCGGGGATCACCTGCACGCGCGCCGGGTCGCCGAGCGTCTGCAGCCAATGCGCCGCCTGGTCGTACTCCTGTGGGAGGCCCACGTGGGTCAGGTCGCCGGTGACGGCGATCAGGTCGGCATCCGCCAGCGGTGGGTCGCGCCGCAGCGCGTCGAGTACCTGCGGGCTGTGCACGTGCCGGCGCCGGCGGCGCCAGGACAGGTAACCGAGGACGCGTTTGTTGGCCAGTGTCCGCCAGGGCGCGCCGGCGAGGCTGGTCAGGTGCGGGTCGCTGATCTGCGCCAGGCAGAACGGGGCGTCCGGCGTCCTGCTGTCCATGTCCTCAGCGGCTGGCGGCCCGGTCCTGCTCGACCAGGCGGGCGAAGGCGGCGACGATGCGGTCGACCTGGTCGTCGCTGAATGCGGCGCTGATCGAACAGCGCAGCAGGCTGTGTACGGTCGGTGAAGCGGGCGGCATCACCAGGTTGACGAACACGCCGTCCTCGAGCAGGGCCTGCCACCAGGCCAGGGCCTGCTCGCGCGATTCGATCGTCACCGCCACCACCGGGCTCGCGCTCGGACCGAGCTGGAGACCGAGTGCCTGCAGCCCGCGGTACAGGCGCTCGGCGTTCGACCACAGGCGCTGGCGCAGCTCGGGGCGCTGGCGCAGCAGGCGCAGCGCGGCGCGCGTGGAGGCGACGACGGACGGCGACATCGACGCGGTGAAGATGTACGGGCGGATCGAGAAGCGGATCGCCTCGAGCATGGGATGATCGCTGACGCAGTAGCCGCCGATCGCGCCCAGACTCTTGCTGAAGGTGCCGACGACGAAGTCCACGGCGTCTTCGATGCCCTGCGCTTCCGCCGCGCCGCGGCCGTGTTCGCCGAGCACCCCCATCGAGTGGGCCTCGTCGACCAGCAGGGTGAAACCGAACTCCTGCTTCAGCTCGGCCATCTCGCGCAGCGGTGCCTGGTCGCCGAGCATGCTGTAGATGCCTTCGGCGATCACCAGGGTATTGCTGCAGCGCTCGCCCAGCCGGCGCAGGCGCTTGGCGAGGTTGTCGGCGTCGTTGTGCCGGAAACGGACGATCTCGGCGCCGCTGAGGCGCACGCCGTCGTAGATGCTGGCGTGGCTGTCGGCATCGAGCAGGATCACGTCGCCGGGTCCGGCCAGCGTCGCCGGTACCCCAGAACACGCGGCGAAGCCGGTCGAGAACACGATCGCGCCGCGGCGGCCGAAGAAGTCGGCGATTTCCTGCTCGAGTGCCACGTGCTCGGCGAAGGTCCCGTTGGCCATCCGCGAGCCGGTCGTGCCGGTGCCCTGCGCCTGCACGGCGGCCACCGCGGCCTCGATGCACTCGGGTTCGAAGGTCAGTCCCAGGTAGTTGTTGGTGCCGGCGAGGAGACAGCGATGGCCGTTGACGACGCCCTCGGTGGCGGAATGAATCTCGTCGGTGACGGCCCCGAGCGGCCGCACGCCCAGTTCACGGAACTGCGCCTGGATTTCGGCAACGGGCTGGAACTTGTCGAACAGGCTCATGCGCTCAGGCGCTCGAGCTGCCGGGCCAGGTCGCCCACGGTGCGGATGTCGGGGAGCGCATTGAGCGGAAAACTCAGGTCGAAGTCGTCCTCGACCTGCTCGATCAGTTCCATCACGTCGAGCGAGGCGAGGCCGAGCTCGTCGACCAGGTCGCTGTCGGCGCCGAGCTCCGCATCGCCTTTGACCCGGGGCGCGATCATCTCGATCAGGTGCTGGAGGCATTCGTCGTAGCTGGCCATGTGACTTCCTGACAGCACGCGCCGGCGCGCCTTGTGGGCGAGGCGACGAGGCGCTAGATTCGCAGCGCTGGAGTATACCGGGGGGCCGCGAGCAGCGTCATCGTGGGCGGGAATATTGACAGGGACGCCCGCCACGGGGCGCCGCGGGTGTGGATCGTCGAGCCCTACCGGGCCGGGGAACGCAGCCAGGCCCTGGCGCTGGTCGAGGCGCTCGACTGGCCGTACGAGGTCAAGCCGGTGCGCCATCGGCCGCTGGCCGTCCGCACCAACCTGCTGCGCGGCAGCGACCTGTCCGGAATCGTTGCCGCCGATCGCGACGGGCTGGCTCCGCCGTGGCCCGAC
>CAZOUC010000031.1:8999-10109 GCA_964582825.1 uncultured Enterobacteriaceae bacterium
TGATCAGTGCCGGCATGCGCAACGAACCGGTCTGCCGCTGGATTCGCGCACAGAGCGGCGGGCACACGCGGATCGTTCACATCGGCAAGCCCTGGGCCGATCCGCGCCGCTTCGACCTGGTGATCACGACGCCCCAGTATCGTTTTCCCCATCGCGACAATGTCCTGGTAAACGATCTGACCCTGCACCGCGTCAGCCCGGCGCGCCTGGAGGCCGCCGCCGCAGACTGGCGGCCGCGCCTCGACGGGCTGCCGGGCCCTTACGTCGCCGTCGTTCTCGGCGGCAACAGCGGGCCGTACACCTTCGGTGTGCACGCGGCTCGGCGGCTCGCGGCGCAGCTCGAACCGCTGGCGCAGCGGCTCGACGCGTCGCTGCTGCTCACCACCAGCGCCCGTACGGACGCGGCCGCCGTGGACGTTCTTGCGGCGCAGCTGCGGCGACCGCACCAGCTGTATCGCTGGCAGCCGGCGGACGCGGCCAATCCCTATTTCGCCTACCTCGGTCTGGCCTCGGAAGTCGTGGTCACCGCCGACAGCATCTCGATGATCAGCGAGGCCTGCGCCACGGGGCGACCGGTGCACCTGTTCGACCTCAACACCGGACCGCTGGCGATGCACGAATCAACGACGCGGGGGCCGAACGACGACCGCACGGCGGCCCGCCTGTACCGCCTGCTGATGCGGATCGGCCCGCGCTATTTCAGCCGCGATCTGCGCAACATCCACCAGCGCCTGGTCGCGTCCGGGCAGGTCGGCTGGCTCGAAGACGGCGCCGTGCCGCGGCCGCCCCAGCCGGGCTGTGACCTCGCCCGGGCGGTCAGCCGCGTGCGACAACTGTTCGAGCGCTGAGCGCCGCGACGCCAGGCGCGTCAGCGCTTCGGGCGCAGCGCCGGCACCAGGTCCAGCAGCCGCAGTCGCCGGTGCTCGCCGAGCAGGCCCACGTACAGGCTGTAGCACATCACCAGCAGGACGAACACGAAAGGCAGGCCGACCGATATGGCACCGGCCTGCAGGGCGCGCAGTGCCCCTGCGCCGCCGCCGAACAACAGGGTGCCCGCGACCACGCCCTCCAGCGTTGCCCAGAAGATGCGCTGCGGAACCGGTGCATCGA
>CAZOUC010000031.1:10119-12142 GCA_964582825.1 uncultured Enterobacteriaceae bacterium
GGCGGTGATGCTGTCGATCACCAGCGAACCCGAATCCGACGAGGTGATGAAGAACACCAGCACCAGGGTGATGCCCAGCAGAGAGGTGATCTGCGACAACGGCAGATTGTCGAGCATCTGGAACATCGCCACCGGCGCGCTGCTCAGGCCGCCGGCCAGTTCGCCGACGCCGGCCTGCACCTGCTCCAGGGCGCTGATGCCGAAGGTCGACATCCACACCAGGGTGACCAGGGACGGGATCAGCAGCACCGCGCACAGGAACTCGCGGACCGTGCGGCCCCTGGATACGCGTGCGATGAACATGCCCACGAACGGTGACCAGGAAATCCACCAGGCCCAGTAGAACACCGTCCAGCCGTGGTACCAGTCCTGATCGTCGCGGCCGAACCAGACGCTGAGTCGCGGTGCGTCCTGCACGTAGGAGACCGCCGTGCCGAAGATGCCGGCGGCGATCTCTGCGGTCGGGCCGGCGATGAACACGAAGGCGAGCAGCAGGGCGGCGATGGTCATGTTGGTATTGCTGAGAACCCGCACGCCTCCTTCGAGGCCGCGCACCACCGAAATGACGGCGACCGAGGTCACACCGACGATGATGCCGACTTGGGTGGCGATGCCGCTGTCGATGCCGAACAGGTAGGCGAGTCCGGCGGCGGCCTGCTTGGCGCCCAGACCCAGCGACGTGGCGAGCCCGAACAGGGTCGCCAGCACGGCGACCAGGTCGATCAGGTGGCCTGGCAGTCCCCAGCAGCGGTCGCCGAGCACCGGGTAGAACACCGAGCGGATCGTCAGCGGCAGCCCGCGGTTGAAGGTGAAGAAGGCCAGCGACAGGCCAACCACGCCGTATATCGCCCAGGGGTGCAGGCTCCAGTGGAACAGGGTGGCGCTCATGGCCAGTTCCGCGGCCCGCTCCGAGCGGGCCGCCACGCCGAGCGGCGTGCCGGCCCAGTCGGTGTAGTAGGCCACCGGCTCGGCGACGCTCCAGAACATGAGGCCGATGCCCATGCCGGCGGCGAACAGCATCGCGAACCAGGACAGGGTGCTGAACTCGGGTTCGGCCGCGCTGCCGCCGAGGCGGATGCGGCCGAGCGGCGAGGCGATCAGGGCGAGGCAGACCAGGACGACCAGGTTACCGGCGAGCATGAACAGCCAGTCGAAATGGTCGATGGCGAAGGCGCGGGCGCCCAGCATCGTGCGGCTCGCCAGCTCCGGCAGGAACAGGGTGCCGAGCACGAACGCCAGCACCAGCAGGGCGCTGGCGAAGAACACCGGGTGGTGTACGTCCATGCCGAACATCTCGACGTTGTCCTGGCCGATTTCGTAATCGGTCGGCGCGGCCTGCGGATCGGCCGCCGGCTCGCCCTGCCGGGCGGGTTCAGGCATCGGCGGCGGCCCGCGTCCGGGCCTCGATCGGGTAGCGCGCAAGCAGATCGGGGCCGAGCGCGTCGACCAGCGGCTGCAGGTGTCCCTCGAAGTGGCGCCACTGTTCGAGCGCGCTGGTGAAGATCGGCTGGCGCACCTGCTCCGAGCTCGGCGTCCGCACGCTGCGCTCGGTTTCGTGGTAGCGCAGGCAGGCCTCTTCGAAGGGCAGGCCGCAGAAGTCGAGCAGGCGTCGCACCTGCCCCTCGAGGTCCGCGACGACGTCCTCGTGCTGCACGCGCAGCACGAATCCAGGCAGGACCGCGTCCCAGTGGTCCATCAGCGCCACGTAATCGCGGTAGTAGCGGCCGAGGTCATCCAGCGAGTAGCTGAACTCCTGGCCCTCGGCAAACAGCTGCTTGAAGGCGCTGAAGCAGCAGGACATCGGGTGCCGGCGCGCATCGATGATCTTCGCGTTCGGCAGGATCAGCCGGATCAGGCCGATGTGGCGGAAATTGTTGGGCATCTTGTCGGTGAAGAACGGCGCGCCCTGGCGGTGAATGCGCGTGTCCGCGATGAACTGCTCGCCGTGATGGCGCAGCTCTTCTGCGTCCAGCTCCGCCAGAACGTCCGGATAGCCTGAGCCCTTGCCTTCCCGCCGGGCGCG
>CAZOUC010000032.1:0-12138 GCA_964582825.1 uncultured Enterobacteriaceae bacterium
GATGATATCGACACTTCCAACGTATTCATCGCTGATTGATCAGAGGTTCCTTAGGCAAAGCTAATGATGGTTGGCCATGACCCACGTCAACGGCCCGCCGCGGTATAGCCGCGACGTGATTTATACGCCTTTTCAGGCCATTCCGGACCACTTGATACACGTCAACGACAGCCCGGCGACCGGGCCCTAGTCTGCGACCCATATCTCTGAAAACTGCTCTGTGAATTGTCATGCAGGCACTCGACCAGCCAAAGGTCAGCGCCGCCAGCTGGCGGCCCGACCTGATACGCAAGTACGACGTCGCGGGACCGCGCTACACCTCGTACCCAACGGCCCTTCGCTTCCAGGACGGGTACACCGGAGCGCGTTACTCGGAATTCCTCCGCACGCGCACCCAGCCGGACAGCCCGCTGTCGCTGTACGTGCACCTGCCGTTCTGCAACGACATCTGCTACTACTGCGCCTGCAACAAGGTCGTCACCCGCAAGCCGGGCGTCGCTGCCCGCTACCTGGAACACCTCGATCGTGAAATCCGCATGATGGGTGAATTGATCGGCCAGCAGCGGCCGATCAACCAGCTGCACCTCGGTGGCGGCACGCCGACCTACCTGAACGATGCCGAGATGACGCAACTCGTTCACTCGCTCGCCACGCACTTTCATTTCACCGATGACGGCGACCGTGAGTACTCGATCGAGATCGACCCGCGCACCGTCGGCCACCACACCATTCCACTGCTCAAGGGCCTCGGGTTCAATCGCGTGAGCCTCGGCGTGCAGGACTTCGACGAGCGCGTGCAGCGCGCCGTGAACCGGATCCAGAGTTTCGAGTCGATCCGCGACCTCACGGCCCTGGTACGCCAGCACGACTTCCGCTCGCTGAGCTACGACCTGATCTACGGTCTGCCGTTCCAGAACCGGGACAGCATGACGAAGACGCTGCAGCGGGTCATCGAACTCGCACCGGACCGCATCTCCTGCTACAACTACGCACACCTGCCGCACGCCTTCCCGTCCCAGCGTGCGATCAGTCGCCTGGCCCTGCCGAGCGCCGAGGACAAGCTCGACATGCTGGGGCAGATCGTCGCCACGCTGACCGACGCCGGTTACCGCTACATCGGCATGGATCACTTCGTGCTGCCCGAGGACGAACTGTCGCTGGCGGCCGACGCCGGCACCCTGCAGCGCAACTTCCAGGGCTACTCGACCAAGCTCGCCGACGAACTGATCGGCCTCGGCGTGTCCGCGATCAGCAGCAATCCGGACCTGTACGTCCAGAACGCGCGCAGCCTCGACGAGTACTACGCCCTGCTCGATGACAACGAGCTTCCGGTCCGCAAATTCCTCGAGGTGAACGTCGAGGACAAGCTGCGCCGGGCCGTGATCATGTCGCTGATCTGCCGGATGCACCTGAACAAGGACGAAATCGAAGCGGGCTTCGGCATCGACTTCGACAAGCACTTCGCCAGCGAACTCGCACGCCTCGAGGTCATGCGCGACGACGACCTGCTGGTCCTCGGGCCGCGTGAAATCCAGGTCACCGAGCTGGGGCGCCCGCTTATCCGTAATATCTGTATGGTCTTTGACGAGTACCTGGACCCGGAACAGCAGAAGTACTCCCGCACGATCTAGCCTGAACCGACCGGACCGGGCGCGCCGAATGGGCTACCCACGCGCGCTCCGCGCCTCTATACTCTGCGACTGAATGCGTGTTAAGGCGAGTTGACACATGCCCAGCAAGTCGCAGACGATTCAAACCGAGCCAGCCGTCAGCAGGGCAGCATCGAAGGGCCATCACTGCAGCCACGAATACCGCATCAGTTGCACCGACTGCCGCCTGAAGACCATCTGCCTGCCGATCGCCCTGGACGACCAGGAGGTCATCCGGCTGGACCGGATCATCGAACGCAACCGGCCGCTGCAGAAAGGCGAGCACCTGTACCGGCAGAACGACCCGTTCCACGCCGTTTACGCCGTGCGCTCCGGCAGCCTCAAGGCCTACGCCATTGCCGACGACGGCCGGGAGCAGGTCACCGGCTTCTATTTCGTCGGGGAGATACTCGGTATGGACGGCATCGCCCGCAGCGCCCACGCCAGCTCGGCGGTGGCGCTCGAGACGGCGTCGATCTGCGAGATTCCGTTCGACCGCCTGGGCGAACTCAGCCAGCAGATTTCCAGCCTGCAGCGGCACTTCTTCCAGCTGATGAGCCAGGAGATCGCGCGCGACCAGCAGTTGCTGGCTCTGCTCAGCAAGAACACAGCCGATCAGCGGGTGGCAGCGCTGCTGATGAGCATCTCGACGCGCAACAAGGAACGCAAGCTGTCTGCCCTGGCATTCCGGCTGACGATGTCCCGAACCGACATCGGCAACTACCTAGGCCTGACCGTCGAAACCGTGAGCCGGGTACTGTCACGGCTGCAAAAGAACGGCGTGCTGTCGGTCGACAACAAGGAAATCCGCATCAACGATCTGGACGCCCTGCGCGCCATCGCCGAGGTCAGCGAGGCCTGATCCGGCGCGGACCTTTGCCGTTGATACAAGTCAAATCCCCCCCCGAGGCGCGTTGCTATATTGCCGGCGCACCGCAGCCTGGTGCGCAATCTTTCGGGGGATAGGGGATGATTCAACACGCTTTTGGCCTGATGCTGAGCCCACGCAAGGAGTGGGACAAGATCAGCAGCAGCGCTGAGCAGCCGAAGCATCTGCTGTTTTCGGCCCTGTTCGCCGTCGTCCCCGCCGTCGCGTTCTACTACGGCGTTGCCGAGGTCGGCTGGGAAATCCGCGACGGTGAAACGACGCGCCTGACGTCCAGCAGCGCCCTGCGCATCTGCATGCTGTTCTACCTCGGACAGGTCGCCTCGATCCTCTGTATCGGCTACTTCATCCACTGGATGTCGTCGACCTACGGCGCCGCCTCGACCCTGACCAAGGGCGTCGCCATTGCCGGTTATTGCGCCACGCCCTTGTTCATCGCCGGCATCGTCGGCGTCTACCCGCACCTGATGACCGACCTGATGGTCGGCGTCCTGGCGGCCTCCTGGGCTCTGTACCTGCTGTACACGGGCATCCCGATCGTCATGTCGATCCCCCAGGACCGCGGTTTCCTGTTTGCCAGCGCGGTGGTGGGTGTGTGCCTGGTGATCTTCGTGGCCTTGCTCAGTGCGACGGTGATTCTGTGGGATATGGGCTTCGCCCCCGAGTTCACCAACTGACTGAAGCGGTCTTTTTGTCCTGACTCGTCCTTGGGCCCGGGCTTTCGTACCGGCCCTGTAGGAAAGGATTCATCCTTTCGTCGCCGCTGCAGGCGGCGCCCGTCCCCCACACCCGGACGGCGCTGACGCGCCGTGTGCAAGGACAAGTCCTTGCCTACAAGGTGTCGGTGGGCTGCGCGCCGTTTGCAAGGACAAGTCCTTGCCTACAAGGTGTCGGTGGGCTCCGCGCCGTGTGCAAGGACAAGTCCTTGCCTACAGGGTGCGCGTATCCTCCGCGCCGGCTTTCGTACCGGCCCTGCAGGAAAAGATTCATCCTTTCGACGCCGCCGCAGGCGCCGCCCGTCCCCCACGCCTCGGACGGCGCTGACGCGCCGTGTGCAAGGACAAGTCCTTGCCTGCAGGGTGCCCGTATCCTCCGCGCCGGTTGCCGTACCCGGCGACGGTCCTGCGACCTTTTGCCCGCCTGGCGCGTCTATATCGGTAACGGGGGACAGGACACGGCGGGCAACAGTTGAATTTTCCGTCCACGACCGATCCGGCGCTGATCGAACAAGCCCGCGCCGGGCAGGCCGATGCGCAGGATGCGCTGTACCGGGAATTCGCGCGCCCCGTGTTCGCCCTGGCGTACCGATTGCTGGCGCGGCGCGATCTGGCGGAGGAAGTGATGCAGGATGTGTTCGTCGACGTGCTGCGCAAGCTGGACGGCTACCGGGGCGATGCGCCGTTCGGGGCCTGGCTGCGCCGGATGACGGTGAACCGCTGCCTGTCGCTGCTGCGTTCGCCCTGGCAGCGCCTGCGCCACGGGCTCGACACCGGCCCCGAACCGCCTGACGAAGCCCAGGATGCCGGCGACCGTGCGGCGGACCAGGCCCGCCTCGAAAGGGCGCTGGCACAGCTGAAGCCAGAGGCCCGTGCGGTGCTCTGGCTGCATGACGTGGAGGGCTACACGCACCGGGAAATCGCCAGTGCCATGGGGCAGACGACCAGTTACTCGAAGTCACAGCTCGCCCGCGCGCACGATCGCCTGCGGCAATTGCTCGACGCGCAGACCACCGTGGAGGCCGGATCATGCATGCCAGCACAGAATCTCTGCTGAGCTACCGCGACGACCTGCCGCTGGACTCGTCGGTCCGGGCACACATCGAGCACTGCAGCCAGTGCCAGAGCCGCGTGGCCCGGCTGCGCGCGGTCGGCTCGGCTCTCGCCGACCTGCCTTCTCCGCCAGCTCCCCGGCTCGACACCGTCGACCTGCGTGATCGCCTGCGACGAGCGCAGCGCCGCACTGTGCTGGCCCGCGGCGGCAGCGCGGTCGCCGCCTGCCTGCTGGCGGCGGTACTCGGTATCCAGGCGCTGCAGCCACCCGCTCCGCAACCGGCGTCGACAGCGGGCCCGCTGCCGGCACCGAGCGCCGGCACGTCGGTGCGGCTGGCGGCGCTGCAGGCCGAGTCGCAGCGACTGGAATCGACCCTGAGGGAACTGCCCGGCCGTAACCGGATTCAGAGTGCCCGGGTCGCCAGTACGCTCGCCGCGCTCGAGGACCAGGTCGCCCTGATCGATCACAGCCTGACCTTCGGCGGCGACGCCATCAGTCCCCGGCAGCAGCAGCGCCTGTGGCAGGGCCGCGTCGCGCTGATGCGCTCTCTGGTCGAGATGCGCCAGGCCGAAACGACCGCGATCGCCATGTAGGCGGTCAAGCAACACACAGCCCATCCAGGAGGAATCATGATCAAGCATTGGATGCCCGTAGCCCTGTTCGCACTGCTTTGCGCAACGCCGGCGGCAGCGACACCGAAGCCGGAAATCGTCACCGACGAGCAGGCCAGCAGCGAGGCCGAACTCCGACACTGGGAGGAAGAACTCGAGGAAGCCCGACGGGCGCTCGCCCGAGCGGCCGAAGAGGTCGCGCGCCTGTCGTCTCGTGCCGGTCGGGATGCGCTGGTGCACGTGGAACGCATCGCCCTGCGTCGCGCCGCGCTCGGCATCAACATCGGCCGCGGCGACGCCGGCGAGGGAGTCCGGGTACTGGGTGTCACACCCGACGGTCCGGCGGACACCGCGGGCCTGCGCGCCGGCGATCTGATCCTGGCCCTGGACGGCGAGGACCTCGGCGGCGGCAGCGGCCCGCCGGCGGAAAAGCGGCTGCTCGAGCACATGACCGGGGTCGAGCCCGGCGAAGAGGTCACGGTCCGCTACCGGCGCGACGGCGAGGAGGCGGAGACCGTGGTGACCACCGGAGAACTGAATCCGATGGTCAGCTTCGTCGACCGGCACGTCGAGCGCATCGTCGGTCCGGAGGGCGGCCTGGCCACCTGGATCGGCGATCTGCCCCTGCCGCCGATGCACGTGGCGGCGGCCCGCCACTTCGGCGACATGGAACTGGTCAGCCTCAGCCCGAAGCTTGGCGAGTACTTCGGTACCGACGAGGGAGTACTGGTGGTTCGTGCTCCGGAAGGCAACCTGCTCGGCCTGGAGGACGGCGACGTGATTCGCAGCATCGGCGGCCGCCAGCCGACCAGCCCGAGGCACGCGATGCGTATCCTGCACTCCTACGCCGAGGGTGAGGAAATCGAACTCGACATCATGCGCGACCGGCGCCAGCGCAGCCTGAGCACGGTGGTACCGGAAACGGGCCCGGCTGCGGCGCCACGCCCGCCGCGGCCCCCCGCGCCACCGATGGACACCTGATCTTCCCCTGAGGCCAGGGACGGCCTCGCCTATTCCTCCTCGGCGAAGGAGCCCTCTTCGCCGCCTACCGGCCCCAGGGACAGCGCCCAGACGCACAGATCGGCGTCGACCCCCGCGAAGGCATGCGGGGCCAGCGCGGGCACCAGCAGCAGGTCACCGGCGGCACAGGACTCGGTCTGCCCACGGCAGACCAGTTCGCCGGCGCCGGACTGGACCAGGTAGATCGTATCCTGGCGCAGCGAGCGCTCGGATGCATCGGGCCGCAGCAGTTGCACACGCAGGGAGCCCCGCTCCAGCAGGTCGACCGCATGTCCCGCGGCCTCGAGCCGTTCACGAGCCTGTGCCTGAGCGAGCTTGATCATTGTTCCCCTCCCTGTCTCCATGCCGGCGGGACGAAACCGGCGTAGAATCGGCGCCGGCTCCGCCGATGGCGGCGCCCTCCCTGTCGTCTACGCTACCCGGAGCGCCCCATGACCATACATCGCGATTTCGAACCCGCGCCCGGCAGCGACGTCGAGGATATCAGACAGCTCGTCGACTGGCTGCGCGCCAGCCGCATCGACGAGGTCGAGTGCCTCGTGCCGGACATGAACGGCATGATGCGGGGCAAGATCGTGCCGCGCGAGGAGTTCATCGCCCTGCTCGACGGCGACGGCCTGCGGGTGCCCGAGGCGATTCTCGTGCAGACCGTCACCGGCGACACGGACTACTACAGTGAGACCGTCGCCGATACCGATTCGGACATGGTCCTGCGACCCGACCCGCGTACGATCCGCCTGGTGCCGTGGTACACGGAACCGACGGCGCAGGTGATCTGTGACGCTCGCGACAAGCGCGGCGACCTGGTTCCCTTCGCGCCGCGATCGCTGCTGAAGCGGATCATCGCCGCCTACGCCGAGCGCGGCCTGCGCCCGGTGATCGCGCCGGAGCTCGAGTTCTACCTGGTCGAGAAGAACCTCGACCCCGACTACCCGCTGACGGTCCCGGTCGGCATTTCCGGGCGCCGCGAGGCGGGCCGTCAGGCCTACGGCATCGAGGCGGCCAACGAGTACGACCCGGTGGTCAACTGCATCTACGACTACTGCGAACTGAGCGGCATCATGATCGGCACGATGGCGCACGAGTCCGGTCCGGCGCAGCTGGAGATGAACTTCAAGCACGGCGATCCACTCGCCCTGGCGGACCAGGTGTTCATCTTCAAGCGCGTGGTGCGCAAGGCGGCGCTGAAAGAGGGCATGCACGCGACCTTCATGGCGCAGCCGCACGAGGCGCAGGCGGGCTCGGCGATGCACGTGCACCAGTCGGTGCTCGAGATCGATGGCGGAACCAACATCTTCGCGACCGCCGACGGCGCCGACACACCCGCCCTGCTGCACTACATCGCCGGTCTGCAGAACCACGTCGCGCAGGCCGCCGCGCTGTGCTGTCCGAACGTCAACTCCTACCGCCGCCTGCGCCTCGAGTCGGATGCGCCGATCAATCTGCACTGGGGCCGGGACAACCGTTCCTGCGGCCTGCGGATTCCCGACTCCGGGCCCGACGCCAGACGTGTCGAAAACCGCGTGGGCGGCGCCGACGCCAATCCCTACCTGGCGATCGCCGCGACGCTGGCCTGCGGCCTGCTCGGTCTCGAGGAAGGTCGCGAACCGCAGCCGGCCGTCACCGGAGACGCCAAGGAGCTGCCGGCGACGCTGCCGGCCCACCTGCCCGAGGCCCTGGACGAGCTGGCGGCGAGCACCGCGCTGCGCCGCGTGCTCGGCGACGCGTTCGTCGACGCCTTCATCGAGGTCAAGCGCCTTGAGCTCGTGCAGTACAACAAGGTCATCAGCTCCTGGGAGCGGGAATTCCTGCTGCTGAGCATATGAGGCGCGACCGGCACGCCGGCACAAGATGGTGCGGAGCAGCGAATTGTGCTCTACTCGCAGCGGTCTGACGGCAGCCCCTGAGCGCCCGGAGCGCCCTTGTTCATGACTTACTGCGTCGCCGTTTCGGTGAATTCCGGCATCGTTTTCTGTTCCGATTCGCGGACCAATGCCGGCGCCGACCAGGCCAGCAGCTACAGCAAGATGCACCGCTTCGGCGTCGAGGGCGAGCGCCAGTTCGTGCTGCTGACCGCGGGCAACCTCGCCACGACGCAGAGCGTGGTCAATCGCATCCAGCGCGATATCCGGGAAGACGCCGAGACCAGCCTGATGACCGTGAGCTCGATTTACGATGCCGCCGATTACGTCGGCGAGCTGAGCGTGGAGAAGCAGCAGAAGACCGGTGGCGGCAGCACCTTCGAAGCGAGCTTCATCCTCGGCGGGCAGATCGGCGACAGCGAACACAAGTGCGTACTGATCTATCCGGAAGGCAACCACATCCACACCGGACCCAACACGCCCTACCTGCAGATCGGCGAGAGCAAGTACGGCAAGCCGATCCTGGACCGCATCGTCACGCCGGAGACCAGCCTCGACACGGCCGCCCTGTGCGCGCTGGTGTCGATGGATTCGACGATGCGCAGCAACGTCACTTGCGGCCCGCCCATCGAGGTACAGATCTACGAGGCCGACACGCTGCTGCTCGCCGAGCGCGGCTATCACCGCTTCGACGAAGACAGCGAGTTCCTGCGCGAACTCAAGCGCAGCTGGGACGCGCGCCTGCAGGAGGCCTTCAACCGCCTGCCGCCGCTGGCCTGGTCGTTCAGCTGGGACCAGCCGCGGGAAGCGCGCTAGACCGCACCGGCGCGGACCACCCGCTGCACGAAACGCAACTTGTCGATCACGCCCGCACCCAGCACGAAGGGGTAGGCATCCTGCATGCCCATGCTGCGATTCATCGCGTTGAGCGCCTCGGCCAGGCGCGCCCAGTCGGCGAGCCACTCGTCGATGTCACCGTAGGCGTGGCCTTCGTCCACCAGCCCGTAACCGGCCGCGGTTTCCAGAGTATCGTTGATGTGCAGGTGGTGGGCCCAGCATTCGGCCCAGTCCTCGAGCGGGTGCGACATCGCGTAGTCGGTGATGAAGCGAGCCGAGTCGCCGCGTCGCCCCGACTCGGCGTAGTACCGCGCCATGGCGGCGTTGTAGTCCTGGGTTTCGTCCCCGAACAGCTCGCGGAATTCACCGAGCAGCGGCGTGTTGCGCAGCAGGCGATCGAAGTAATAGTGGCCGCTCTCGTGGCGGAAGTGGCCGAGCAGGGTCCGGTAGCTCTCGCCGAGCGCCAGACGTGTGTGCTCGCGGTGGGCATCATCAGCCTCGGCGAGGTTGACGGTGATCAGGCCCTGGGCGTGCCCGGTCGGCACGTACTCCTCCTCGACCAGGGGATTCGACCGCCGATCCTCCAGGAATGCGAAACCGAGCCCGTCGGGCGAGTTGCGCCGCGCCTCCACCGGCAGGCCCATGCGCAGCAGTCCGTAGACGAGGCGCCGCTTGGCCGCCTCGAGCGCCGACCACCAGGCGCGTCGCCCCGGCTCGGCAACGGCCGGAATCCACTCGTTCAGGGAGCAGGCGCTGCACAGCGTCGAATCCTCATCGGGCGGACACAGCCAGTTGCAGACGTCGTAGTCGTCGTGGTTGGAACAGTAGCGGTAAGCGCGCCCCCTGCGATCGGTCAACGCGCCCCGGCCGGCCGGGTACAGGCTGCGCATCTCGAGCGCCTGCGGGTCGAAACCGAGCGCGGCATCGCAGCGCAGGCAGCGGGTGTTCTCGAAGTAGATCGTTGCGCCGCAATCGCAGGTGCCGTTACGCATCGCAGACCTCAGTGCCGCGGCAGGAACCAGGTCGCGCTGATCGCCTCGTGAATTCCGGCGAGGTGCCGCTGCAGCTCGTCGATGAACTCGTGCAGTTCCGCGCTCGGCAGCGCCGCGAAGTCGGCCTCCCAGACCAGGCGCTGGGCGGCCGCGGCCGCGGCGCGTGCCCGGTCGTTGCGCGGCAGGCCCTCGAGGCGATCGTCCAGAGTCGCGAGGCAGCGCACCACGCTGCGCGGGTGCAGGCCGTTCTGCAGCAGGAAGGCGACCACGTCCGGCCCGCTGACGCGCTCGCGCACGTGCTGGCGGTACATCTGGAACGCGTTCAGTGAGCGCAGCACGTTCATCCACAGCACGTTCTCGAACGGCTCCAGGGCCTCGACGTCACCGGATCGGGAGCGCTCTGCCGGCGTCTTGAGCAGGTCGCCGCTGCCGACGTCGACGATGCGGCTGGTCATGTCGGCCCGTTCCAGGCTGCGGCCGATGACGATGAAATCGCGGGTCGTGTTGTGCGCCAGGCTGCCGCCGATCAGGCCGTTGAGTTCCTGGCAGTGGCGGATCACCTCGACCAGGAACTGCTGGCGCCGGTTGCGCGCCACCGCAGCGCCGGCCTCGTCCTGCACCAGCAGGTACAGGTCGTTGACCAGCTCGAAGACCTCGGCCGGCATGATGTCGCGCGTGGTGCGGGCGTTCTCCCGCGCCAGCGCCAGCGCGCCGGCAATCGACGAACCGGTGCTGCGATCGGTGAGCAGAAACCGCGCCACGTTGCGCTCGTCGGCATTCTGGAAGCGCTCGTAGAACGCCTGGTGGATACCGGTTATGTCGATCAGGCTGTCCCAGCCGATCTTGACGCGGCGCGGCAGGTCCAGGTGCAGGTTCGAGTTGACCATCAGCAGGCGCGCGCTGCTCTCGATCCGCTCCATGTAGCGAGCGAACCAGTAGACGCGCTCGGCGACGCGGGACAGCATCAGCGCCCGCCCTGCCGGTAACCGTCGGCGAGCACCCAGGTGTCCTTGCTGCCGCCGCCCTGCGACGAGTTGACGACGTACGAGCCCTTGACCATCGCCACGCGCGTCAGTCCCCCGGCGGTCACGGCGCTGTCCCCGGCCTGCAGGATGAACGGGCGCAGGTCGACGTGGCGCGGTTCCACACTGCTGCCGGTGAGCACCGGCGCCGTCGACAGCGCGATCAGCGGCTGGGCCATGTAGTTGCGCGGGTCGGCCGCGATCCGGGCGCGGAAGTCCTTCAACTCGGCCTTGCTGGCCATCGGCCCGAGCAGCATGCCGTAACCGCCGGATTCGTTGGCCGGTTTCACCACCAGCTCTTCGAGGTGCTCGAGAACGTAGCGACGCTCGGTCTCGTCCTCGCAGCGCCAGCTCGGCACATTCGGCAGGATCGGCTCCTCGTCCAGGTAGTAGCGGATCATCTGCGGCACGTAGGTATAGATGGCCTTGTCGTCGGCGACGCCGGCTCCGGGCGCGTTGGCCAGCGCGACCTTGCCCGCCCGCCAGGCGCGCATCAGGCCGGGCACGCCGAGCATCGACTCGGGGTTGAAAGCCTCCGGATCGAGAAACAGATCGTCGATGCGCCGGTAGATGACGTCGACCCGGGTCAGGCCCTCGATCGATCGCATGTAGACGCAGTCGTCGTCACCGACGACCAGGTCGCCGCCCTCGACCAGTTCCGCCCCCATCTGCTGGGCCAGGTAGGCGTGCTCGAAGTAGGCCGAGTTGTAGATGCCCGGCGTCAGCACCACCACCTCCGGGTAATCGGAGGGCCGCGGCGACACGGCGGCCAGGGTGTCGAACAGCTGGTTCGGGTACTCGGTGACCGGCAGGATTTCCTGGTCTTCGAACAATTCGGGAAACACCCGCTTGGTGACATTGCGGTTCTCGAGCATGTACGAGACGCCGGAGGGCACCCGCAGGTTGTCTTCCAGCACGTAGAAGCGTCCGTCCTTGTCGCGGATCAGGTCCGTGCCGCAGATGTGCGCCCACACGCCGAAGCGCGGTTTCATGCCCACGCACTGCGTGCGGAAGTTCTTCGAGTTCTCGATCAGGTGGCGCGGCACGACGCCGTCACGCAGGATGCGCTGTTCGTTGTAGACGTCGTCGATGAAGCGGTTCAGCGCGGTCAGGCGCTGCACCAGCCCGCGTTCGGTCTGCGCCCACTCCTTCCCTGAGATGACGCGCGGAATGATGTCGAACGGCCACTCGCGGTCGATGTTGCCGGCCTCGGTGTACACCGTGAAGGTGATGCCGGAGGTCTTGATGGCGAGTTCCGCGGCCGCCTTGCGCGCCTGCAGGTCCTCGTTCTTCAGCGCAGCCAGATGGCGGGCAATCGGCCGGGCAATCCGCCGCGGGTAACCCGGCGAACTGATCACCTCGTCGAAGAAGGCGCCGGGCCGGTAGGCTTTCCAGTCGATCGTCATGGCGACGATCTTAGCAGACGACGCGCCAGGCTCACGCCCGTGCGGCTCCGCCTGCCCGCGACCGGCAGCGGGTTCACCACCGG
>CAZOUC010000033.1:0-11984 GCA_964582825.1 uncultured Enterobacteriaceae bacterium
CCGCGCTCGACGTAGGCCGGGCCGCTCGGCTCGAGGGGCTCGCCCCAGGGGATCAGCACCTGGTACTCGTAGTCCGGCGAAATCAGCGGCATCTTGCCGTCGCCCGCGGCTGCGTCGGCCAGGCTTACCGGCGTGAAGTTGATGTTGCGGCCGAACGGCGCATCCTGGAAAGCTTCCGCATCCGACGAGATGAAGCTGCTGGCGAAGAACGTGGTGGCGCCTGCCGCGAGGCTGCCTTTCATGACGTCCCGGCGCTTCATGTCTGCGGCCAGGATGTCGCTGAACGGCCGGTTGCCGCTCTTGTTGCTGGGCGTGTTTTCTGAATCGTCGAGTTCGACTTCAGGTAGGTCTACGGGTTTGTTCAATCAGAGCCTCGAATGGAAAGATGACAATGTGAACTGCTTCCTTGCGCGCGGGTGTGCCAGACGTTGCGACCGGCGCTCCTTAACCCCGCCGCTAAGGTAGTGGGGAAATAAAACAGTAGATTGACTCTTCCTTGTCAGCTCCGTGACCGAATTGTGACGACTGCTGGATCGCCCTAATTCGGTTCGGAATGTCAAGCGCTTTGCTGGATTTTTCGATGTCCGCTGACGCCCGAGAACGGTTCGACGCCAGCTCCGGGAAAGTCGGCTTTCCCGGCTGTAAAGCCGACTTATAAATGAAGGGAGTGGTCCGACGCTGGACAGTTCGTGAAGGGACGCAGCGGGCCTAGCCGGTCAGTGCCCGGCAGTCAGGACCGCCTCGCTACCAGGCATAGGCTCCGGGAGCCTCGCCGCCGGGCCCCGGGAATATCTCGTCGAGGCGAGCGAGGGTGTCAGGATCCAGGACGATCTGCGTGGCGCGCACGGCACTTTCGAGCTGTTCGATGGTGCGGGGCCCGATGATCGGTGCCGTGACCGCCGGGTTGTGCAGCAACCAGGCGAGGGCGACCTCCGAGGGCGGGTGACCCAGATCCCGGCACAGGCTCTCGTACTGCTCCAGCCTGGGCCGGTGGTCCCGAACGCGCTGGTCAAAGTCCGATCCTTGGCGCCGGCCGGTGTCGTGTTTCGCCAGTGCGCCGGCGAGAAATCCACCGTCCAGGGGGCTCCACGGCAGCAGACCCATGCCGTAGTGCCGACAGGCCGGGATGACCTCGAGTTCGATCATGCGATTGTTCAGGTTGTAGATGCTCTGTTCACTGACCAGGCCGACCAGGCCGCGTCGATACGCCTCCTGGCATCCCGTGGCCAGGTCCCAGGCGGCAAAATTGCTGGAGCCGACGTACACCACCTTGCCCTGCGTGCCCAGAGCGTCGAAGGCCTGCCAGATCTCGCTCCAGGGACAGGCCCGGTCGACGTGGTGCATCTGGTACAGGTCGATCCAGTCGGTCTGCAGGCGACGCAGGCTGCCCTCGCAGTGCTTGCGGATCTTGTAGGCGCTCAGGCTGCGTCCGTCGCTGTTGACCTCCGGCCGGTTGGCCTTGCGCCTGACGGGGTTGTAGACCTTGGTTGCCAGCACGATGGCCTCGCGTCGACCGCCCCCCTGCGCGAGCCACTCGCCGATGATCTCCTCGGTTCGCCCCTGTTCCTCGGACCAGCCGTACACGTCGGCCGTATCGAAGAAATTGATCCCCAGTTCCAGTGCCCGGTCCATGATGGCGAAACTGGCTTCCTTCGACGTGTGCCAGCCGAAATTCATCGTGCCGAGGCACAGGTTGCTGACCAGTACGCCGTGACGGCCCAGCCGTCGATTCTCAACCGCCATGCTCTTGCTCCTCGCGCCAGGGAGACGAAGCCTCAGCATACACCACGCCAGCGGGCGCGCGGGTACCGGAGCCGTTGCCGGCAAGCCGGGGACCCGGTGCGGTCGGCGGGCGCTATGATGTGCTGGCAATGGATACTGGCGATGCGCTACGCCGCCGCGCAACGGACACCCCGATGGTACGGCACGACCACCCGATGTGGCGCAAGCCGCAGCACCACCGCGATCTCGACCACGCGCACGACCACGTGCACTGGACCGAGCTGTTCTACGACCTGATCCACGTGGTCACGATCCTGCTGCTCGGCAATTACCTAGCCGATCACCTGGACGCGTCCGGCATCCTGGCCTTTGCCGGGATGTTCATCGTCCTCTGGTACGCCTGGGGCGAACTCAGCATATTCAACTCGATCTACGTCAGCACCGACCTCTGGCACCGGATCATCATGTCCACGATGATCTTTACCGTCATGTTCATGGCGGCCGCCATACCCGCGATCGAGGGAGGCGGGTGGGCGTTCTTCGCGCTGGGCTTTGCGATCAACCGCACGATGCTGGCGGCCCTCTACTTCAGGGCGGGCTACACCGGCAAGTCACTATGCCCGATGTGCCGCGAGCAGATCCGCAACTTCCTGATCTTTGCGGCCATCTTTGCCGTTACCGCGTTCCTGCCACGCCCGCATGCGTACTGGATCTTCGCCGTTGCCATGATCGCCACGCAGGCCGTTTACATGATCCCGCCGATTTCGGTGCTGCGCTTCAGCCGTTTCGAGCCACGCCTGGCGCACATGGGCGAGCGATTCGCTCTGCTGACGCTCATCGTACTCGGGGAGGGCTTCTTCAAGCTGGTGTTGACCCTGTCGAAGATCGGCATCTACAACGTGGCGCCGGACGTCCTGGTCAACTTCGTGATCGGCGGTATCGCGATGTTCGCGATGTGCTGGCTGTATTTCGACTTCATCGACAACGGCAAACTGCGTGACAGCGAGTTGAGCACCCTGGTCGTCTGGTGGCTGGCGCATCTCACCTTGATGCTGTGCGGCGTCATGGTCGGCGTGGCGCTCGCGGCCGAAGTGAAAGTCGGCTTCCTGGAACCGTACCCGGCGGACTACGCCGCCGTGGGCTGCTTTGGCCTCGCCGGATATATCGCGATGCTGTGGGTGCTGCGGCGGGTGATCCAGGACCGGCTCAACCCCGACTTCGCTCGCGGTGACGTCAGCCTGTTCGGCGTGGTGCTGGCAATCGCCACGTTCTTTGTCGTGCCGCAGGTCCCGTCGCTGGTCAGCAACCTGCTGTGGTGCACGGCGCTGGTCAGCCAGATCGCCGTTCCGGTGGTGCGGAGCCGGCGGAAACTCCGTACTGCGTGAAGGCCCTGGGACGGGCGAATCGGGGCGCACAACACAGGAATCAGTAGCCAAGTCAATGAACCCGCTGATCGCAGCGCCGAAAAACAATGTTATGTGGTAGCTTGAAATCCGTCGATGCCCAGCCCACGGAGGACCACATGATCAGAAATACATGCTATGCCATCGCCTTCACGCTCGGCGCGGCGCCGGCAATGGCGGCAGACTTACCGGGAGACGGGGTGCAGCACCTGTTCGCGAACGACTACGTCGAAGTGCACCGGGTGACCCTCGAGCCGGGAGACGGATTGCCGCTGCACAGCGGTGATGCCCGACTCATCTACTCGCTGTCCGACTACACGATCGAGTGGACGGAGCGGGGCGAAACCACGACCAAGACCTGGCGGGAAGGCGACGTGCATGCGCACGAAGCCCTGGAGCACGCGGTCAGGAACACCGGCAATACGATTGCCGATTTCCTCGTCGTAGCGCGAACCGATAAAGCTCTGCCCAAGGCGGAACGCGGCGCGGATGCGGCGGATGTCGCAGGGGGATACGCGGCATTCATCGCCGAGTTTGACGATGCGCGAGTGCTCCGGGTGGCCCTGCCGGCCGGTGGGAGCCAGCCGATACACCAGGGCGCGGCCCGGGTCGTGTATTCATTGAACGGCCACTCGATCGCGTTCTCCACGCCAGAGGGCGGCGAGCGCGTCAGGGAGTTCGCAACCGGCGACGTGCACTGGCACGACGCCGGCCCCCATGCGGTGGCAAATGCCGGAGACGAAACGGCACGCTTCGTGATTTTTGCGTTCCACTGACCGAGCCAGCGGGCGCCCGACTCCGGTCGAGTCGCCCGCGGTCCATCAGCCGAGAGGTACGGTCAGCGACAGGCGGACGTCCCGACCCGGATTCAGCGCGTACCCCTTGTAGGTGTTGAGGAAGTCACGGTAACTGCTGTCGAGTGCGTTGCGTACTTCAAGATTCACGCGCAGATCCCGCTCTCCGGGGCCTTTCAGCACGGTCCCCGCTGCAAAATCCAGCAGCCAGTAGCTGTCCGTCGAGGCGCTGCCAAACATCGGGTTGCGGTCGAACTGCTGGAACGGCTCTCCCGGAGCCGCCGTTTTCGAAGCGACATAACGCAAACTGGCTCGGGCATAGGGCTTCTCGAGGCCCAGAAATCTTTCCGGTTGCCAGGTCAGTTCGGTGAGCGCTTCGTTCGCCGGTGTCAGCGGCAGGTCCTCGCCGGTGGTCTCATTTTCTGTGTCGATCAGGTCAAGCACCAGCCGCAGTGACCAGTCCCTGGCCAGGGAAACAGCCAGTTCGGCCTCGACGCCTTCCAGTGTGGCATCCGCCTGTTCGTGCACGAAGATCGGCAGCCCGTTCGTCGACTGGTTGCCCGTATCCGTCAGGTAGATGTAGTGGTCGATGTGGTTGCGGTAGATCGTCACGTTGCCGATCGCCCGTTCGAAGCGCCAGCGCAGGGACAGGTCAAGATTCACCGATTCCTCCGGGTCGAGATCCGGGTTCCCCAACTGGACCGCCGCTACGCCACCGTGGACCCCCTTGGCGAACTGCTCGAACAGCGTCGGTGCGCGGAAGCCGCGCGCCACGTTCGCCGCCAGGGTGAAGTGCTCGCCGAGCGGATAGGAGCCTCCCAGGGCGCCTGTGACCACGTCGTGCCTGTTGCCAACGGTGCCAGTGAAACCGGGGTCGGCCGTCGTCTTCGCCGCATCGCCTTCGGTTTCCATTCGATCGTAGCGCAGCCCCGCCTGGACCAGGAGAAGTCGGAACCGCCGTTCCTGGTAAGCAAATACACCGAAGGAACTGACCTCGCCACCGGGGCTGAGGACAGTCGCGCCACGCGACTCCTGGTCGCGCTGGCGCAACTCGAAACCGAGCGTTCCGCGGTCGAACAGGCCCTCGCCCTCGTGCAATGCTTCGAAACGCGCAACGTACTGGTCGAATTCAATCTCAATGTCCCCGTCGAACAGTCCGCTGCGCGGATTGCCGGGTTCATTCGCGAGACGCAGATTGTTCTGCCAGGCGAGTGTCGGCCGCAGAGTCCACCGGGTGGAGCCGGCGTCGACGCGGTAATCGCTGCGCAGCTGCAGTTCCGTGTTCTCGAGGTCGATGCCGATGCCGGCGCCCGAAGGCAGCAGGTAGTTCTGTTCTGTGCGCCAGGTCGTCAGGCGCAGTGCGGTCGTGGCGCGTTCGTTCCGCCACGCCACCGCAAGCTGCCCGTTCTGCTGTTCGAAGTCCGTGAAAGGCAGCGTTCCCGTGAACCTGGGGTCGCTGCCGTCCCCGCTTTCGGACGCCGTGTCAGCATTCGGCGCCTCGATGTCGTCGCCCTCGCGGTAGGTGTAGCCGCCAGCAAGGGTGAGGCGATCGCCACGGCTGGCGCCGCGCAGGGCGATATCGCGCTGGTCGTTGTTGCTGGCGTAGTCCACCCGCGCATCCAGATTGCTGCGCCGGCTGGCGTCGTCGGTGAACTCGAGCGGCAGGCCCTGCACATCGATGACTCCACCGATGGCGTCGGACCCGTACAGGAGGCTGCCGGCGCCACGGACGACCTCGATCCGACCGCTGAGAAACGGGTCGATGTTGGGTTGATGCCGGATGCCGAACTGCTGGTGGTCCACGCCGATACCATTGGAGAGAATGCGGACCCGATTGCCCGTTAGGCCGCGGATGACCGGAATGCCCGCGTTATTGCCGGTATTCAGGACCTTGACGCCGGCGAGGTGCTCGAGGGTCTGGCCGAGGCTGGCTGCCTGCCGCAGTTCCTTTTCCAGACCTGTCAGCACGTCGATGGGCGCCGCCTGCACCCTGCTGTCCCCGGGAGCTGGCGTACCGGCCGTCACGTAGACCTCTTCCAGCCAGCGGTTGCTGTCCGCCGGCGCCTGCGCCTGAAGCGGGCTCGACAGCGCCGTAACGGCCAGCGTTGCCGATGCCAGAGCGCTGGCGAGCCTGGTCCGCATCACGAATGGGAAATGAGAGCGGTTCATGGGTACCTCCCGCAGCCTGGTAGATCGCACACACAATTCTGCGCACAACACGTTTACGTTACAGCATAACATTTGGAGCGGGCGGCTCTTTGAGTTGAATCAAGCGGCGCTGGAGGTGCTGGCCGTTCGGCTTGGGCCGGATCGGTGCGTTCAGAGCGGCCGCTGTGATTTGGCGGCTCTTGGGTTCAGTTCGGGCCGGTCGACCGCTCGCCGCTTCCCTCGTGGCAGCGATCGCACAGACCGTGTAGTTCGAGTTGTTCGCGGTGCAGGTGAAAGCCGGACGAGCGTGCGTGGTTGCTCAGTCGGTTGATTTCCGCATTGGCCAGGTCCATTTCCTTGACCTGGCCGCAGCCGTCGCAGATCAGGAACTGGGAGGCCGCATGGGGGTGATCGCAGGCCATGTGGCGGCAGGAAACGTAGCGGTTGGTCGAGCGCAGTTTATGGACCAGGCCGGCCTCGATGAAGGCGTCGAGCATCCGGTACACCGTCATCACCGGAATCTCCTCGCCGTGGTCCTTGCGGTAGACCTGCGCGAGGTCGTATGCCGACAGCGGTCCGGGGGCGGTGATCAGCGATTCAAGGAGCCGGCGTCGCTTGTCGGTCAGGCGCACGCCGAGCGCGTCACAGGTGCGTGCGGCCCCTTCCAGAGACGCGCCCAGACTGGCGCGGCGAACATCGTGTGCACTCTTTTTTACGACCATTTCTGGATGCTATCACAGGGATCGATGCCGGCCTTGCGGCACACTGAACAACGGCATGGGCAACAGGCCCCAGGCAGAGCGGCAGACGGGGTTCAAGGGTCTACGAGCCGGGCGTCGTGGAGCCGGTAGACCACCCCGATTTCGCTCGAGGGCTGGGGTTCGAATCGACCTTCGAGGACGACCGCGTCCCAGGAAGCCTCGATTCCTTCCGGAGCAAAGACTTCCACGGCCCCCGCCGGGCCGCCCGGTACGTGGAAAAAGCAGCTTGGCGGGTTCGACGTCAGCAGGAAGCGGCGCTGCTTCAGGTCCGGTTCCAGCGGCATCATGAAGCCGGATACCTTGACCGTCTTGCCGGCGCGTTCGGCGATTTCCGGCGGGAACTCGGCGAACAGTGTCCAGCCCTCGTAGCGGACTTCGGCCCGCATCAGCTCATGCCAGGGTACGCCGCCCTCCGGCTCGGGCAGCGCCGGGAAACCCATCGCTTCGAGGCTGATCACGTTTACCCGGATCTCAGTGGACCCGTCGCCAAACGCGACCTTGACCCGATCCACTCCCATATTGCCGCCGATGACGGCGAACTGGACCACACCGAACTCGTCGGTTGCCGTCTGCGACGAGACGGCTTTCGGCTCGAGCAGCCGGCTGCTGCCTTCGATGGAAAACTCCGGGACAGCGCCCTGGACCGGGTGTCCTTCCGCCGTGACGAGCTGGACCGCGAGATAGGCGTAATCCTGCTCGAACAGGTCCACCCAGAATGTACCGCCGGCATCGTAGTAGCCGCCCTCGGCCAGCGGCTCGATCTGGATGCCGCTGGCCCTGGCGGCCTCGATCGGTTCGCTCTGGATCTGATCGGCGCGCGGCGGTTCGAGCAGGTATTCGTCTTCCGTCAGTTCGTCTTCCGGCAGGGCGAGAAGCGGTTCGATCTCGGCTCCGTCGGGCGACTGACCGCAGGCGCATGCCGCTACGACGGCCAGCAGCAGGCCAGCAATCCGGGGAATGAACCCTGCTCTGTGGTGTTCGAGTGTCATCAGCCCTCTGCCAGGGTCCTGGCCACGTCTGTTCGATACGCCTGCACGGCCGGTATCACTGCGGCAAGGACGCCGACACCGAACAGACTGAACAGCAATACCGTCTCTGATGGTATCCATGTCCACCCGGTCAGGGCCAGACCCCGGGTGCTCTCCAGCCAGCCCCCGAGCAGTTCCATGGCGCCGTGACCGACGAGAAATCCAAGGGCAACGCCGAAGGCGGTCAGCAACAGGCCCTCGAGCAGCAGAGCCAACAGCAACTCCCGGCGGGTCGCTCCGAGGCAGCGCAGCATGGCCAGGTCGCCGCGCCGCGCACGCAGCGAACTGTACAGGGCGGCGAATACCGACAGCGCCGCGGTGAGGATCAGCACCCAGGAAAACGCGCGCAGGCCATCGAGTCCGATTCCGACCAGCTGCAGGATGCGTGAGATCTCCATCGCCGGCGAGGCCGCCTGCAGCGTCCCGCTGGCGTTCACTTCGCGGGGCAGCGTCATCGCCGCCAGCGGCGACCGATAGCTGATCAGCATGGCGGTGATGTCGCGTTCGCCGTGCTCGTGATCGTGGTGCTCGGCCTCCTTGTCGTGCCCGTGCGCTTCATGGTCGCGGCCGGCCGGTTGCGCGGGATCGTGCGCATGCTCGACTTCGTGCTCGTGCTCGTGCTCGTGCTCGTGCTCGGCTTCGTGGTCGTGCTCGTGCTCGTGCCCATTTCCGGCTTGATGGTCGTGCTCATGCCCATGCTCGGCATCGTGCTCGTGGTCGTGCTCATGCCCGACGTCGTGCTCATCCGCATGCTCGGCATCATGATCGTGGTCATGCCCATGCTCGGCTGCATGGTCATGATCGTGGTCGTGGCCCTCGCTCTCGTGGCTGTCCTGTGCCGATGTCTCGCCGTGTCCGTGCAGGTCCCAGACGCTTTCCAGGGACGTCAGAATCAGCCGATCGATTACGGTCCCGGTGGGCTCCAGAACGCCGACCACCCGGTACGGTTGAGCGTCGTGGACGTGTCCGGCGTCGCCGAGACCGTGGACACCGGCAAAGCGGGAATCGACGTCGAGTCGGGCCGCGACGGCGGCTGCCGAACCCGCGACGGCCTCCATTGGAGCGCTCCAGAGGCGGCCCGCGGCCAGCTCCGCGTCGTAGAGCTCGGCGTAGGCCGGCGTCGTGCCGACGATGCGAAAGCCACGATAGCTGTCACCCAGCGACAGCGGGATCGCCGATTGGACGCGAGGATCGTCGGCCCAGCGCGCGGTATCCTGCTGCCGGATGTTTCCGGGCGGGACATCGGCGTGGTAGACGGCGGCCAGCACCAGTTGTACCGGGCTGCCCTGTGCGCCGAGCACCAGGTCGATGCCGCGGGCGTCCCGCGACAGGGTCTCGGACAGCTGCGACCCCGCCAGCAGCAGCAGGACGATGCTCGCCGTGCCCAGGCCCATCAGCACGACGTTCACGGCCGACGTGAGCGGTGACAGGGCCAGGTTGGCCAGAGCGAGACGCAGCCAGGTCACGGCGCCAGCTCCAGCTCGTGATCCAGGGCCCCGCGTACCCGCCGGTCGTGCGTGACGACGAGCAGCGCGGCCCCGGCATCCCGGGCGGCCTCGCGCAGCAGCGTCAGCGCGTCCTGCGCGTGGTGATCGTCCAGGGCGGAAGTCGGCTCGTCAGCCATGAGCAGCTGCGGGCCGTGCGTCAGGGCCCGCGCGATAGCCACTCGCTGCGCCTGGCCCTGGCTCAGCATCGCCGGCCTGTGCTGTTCGAGTCCGCTCAAGCCGAGCCGCTCGAACACGGCAGTGACGCGGTCCCGGTCTATCGGCACCCGGGCCAGGCGCTGCGCCAGCAGCACGTTGTCCAGCACCGTCAGCGCGGGCAGCAGGTGAAAGCGCTGGAACACCAGGCCGATGTGCTGGCCGCGAAAGCGGTCGAGCTGCGCTTCACCGAGGTCCGACAGATCCTGGCCCAGAATGCGAACGGTGCCGGAATCCGGTCGAAGCAGGCCTGCCAGCAAGTGGAGAAAGGTCGTCTTGCCGCAGCCGGACTGGCCGATCACGGCCATGCTCTCGCCAGCGGCGAGCTGACACTGCTCGATGCTCACGACCGGTCGGTCGGCGTACGCGAATCGCAGCTGGGTGACATCGATGGCCAGTGTCGCATTCATGGCAGGTGCTTTGACTACCGTTGCGACAGGTCGTTCTCCGCCCGCGGTTCGCTTGTCGGGTGCACCGTGCCGCGGAGCCGCATCCAGCGCCACAGATGAGCCGTTGCCAGCAGTACGGCCCCGGCCACGGTCACGGCCTGTTCATGCGCCTCCAGTGCGTGGACGAAGGCTCCTGCGAGCAGCAGGCCGAGGCCAGGGAGAGCGGCCACGATGAACGGCCGCAAGGCTCGATTCAGCCGCGATTTCCAGCCGATCCAGAGCGTTGCCGGTGCCGCCAGAAGTGCCAGCACCCGGTGAATCAACTCGTTCTCCGAGAGCTGGCCGGCCAGCGGCAGCAGTGAAGCCAGCAGCGGCAGGGCAAGACAGTGAATGAGGCACAGGGCAGACAGGGTCGCTGCGTACAGGTCCAGGCGCGAGCCGGAACCCCCGATTGCATTGGCCGTTGCATCCGCGGCATTCATTGGAGCCGTTCGTCCTTGCGGTTTCTCAGGACGATGGCGAGGCGGGTGAGTCGAGTGGGCCGGACAGACACAAAGCAATACCAGCAGAACAGCAAAAAGTTATGATATAACATCTGATGTGGCGCCGACAAGACAGTTGGCGAACGGGGCGGGTCTGCCCATCGCCAGACAGGTCTCGCCGCCGGGCGGCGCGGCCCGCGAAAACCGTTGTAGGAGAGGAATAGACGCTATGCCAAACGTCGCAGAGAAGCTGCCCGTTACGGTTCTGTCCGGCTTTCTCGGTGCCGGCAAGACCACCGTGCTGAGTCACGTCCTGAATAACCGGCAGGGTCGCCGGGTAGCTGTCATCGTCAACGACATGAGCGAGATCAACATCGACGCCACCGCCGTGCAGAACGAGGTCCAGCTCAACCGCAGCGAAGAGAGGCTGGTGGAGATGAGCAACGGCTGCATCTGCTGCACATTGAGGGAGGACCTGCTGCTGGAGGTCCGCCGTCTGGCTGCTGAAGGCCGCTTCGATTATCTGCTGATCGAATCCACCGGCATCTCGGAACCGCTGCCGGTGGCGGAAACCTTTACCTTTGCCGACGCAGACGGCGTCAGCCTGTCGGCCGTGGCAACGCTCGACACAATGGTGACGGTGGTCGACGCGGTCAACTTCCTGACCGATTACGACGAGGCCAGATACCTGCAGGAAACCGGCGAGCACCTCGGCGACGAGGACCATCGCAGCGTGGCCGACCTGTTGGTCGACCAGGTCGAGTTCGCCGACATCATCCTGGTCAGCAAGACCGACCTGGTGGACGAGGCCACCCTGAGTCGTCTCGTCGCGGTATTGAAGACGCTCAATACCGAGGCGGACATCGTGCCGATTCGCAACGGAGACGTGAACGTCGACCAGGTGCTCGGCACGGGCCGATTCAGTTTCGAGCGGGCGCAACAGGCTCCGGGCTGGCTCAAGGAAATGCGCGGCGAGCACGTCCCGGAGACCGAAGAGTACGGCATCAGCAGCTTTTCCTACACGGCCCGCCGACCATTTCATCCGCAGAAGTTCTACGACTTCCTGCACAGCCGTGCGCTCCAGGGCCGGCTGATCCGTTCCAAGGGCTACTTCTGGCTGGCCAGCCGGCCGGAGTTCGCCGGGCAGTGGAGCCAGGCCGGGGGCATGGCGCGCTACGGCTTTGCCGGTATGTTCTGGAAAGCGGTGCCCCCGGACCGCTGGCCGGACGACGAGGAGTACCTGGACGCAATCCGGGCCAACTGGGTGGAGCCCTTCGGCGACATGCGCCAGGAACTGGTGTTCATCGGTCAGAACCTGGACAGGGATCAGGTCATGCGCACCCTCGACGACTGCCTGCTCAGCGAAGAGGAGGTGCTGGCGGGGCGGGCGTACTGGCAGCAGCTGCCGGATCCCTTCCCCGCCTGGGAGGAGGACGTGGCATGAGCGAGGCCCTGCTCGTCGAGGCTCCGGCCTTGCGTCAAGCGGTGTTCGGACGATCGCCGGACATGCTTTCGGACATGTATCGGGACGACGTCAACCTGGCGGTCTGGCAACGC
>CAZOUC010000034.1:0-11930 GCA_964582825.1 uncultured Enterobacteriaceae bacterium
CGCTCTGACCGACGAGCTCGGGCTGCCCGCGCTGGTCGAGATCAACGAGTGGCAGGACCTTTCGGCAAGCTTCGGCGTGCGCTGGCGCTTCCTGCTGGCGGCCCTGCTGCTGGTCACGGTGCTCGGCGCTCACGTCCTGCTGCTGCTGGCAACGCTGCGAGGTGTCCTGTGAGCGAGTCTACGCAAGCCCCGCGCAACGAGCGCATCGGCGCCGAGCGCGCCCGAATCACCGAGATGACGGACATTCCGCGGCTTTCTGAAGCCGAGCTCGAGCGCCGCAGGCTGATCCACCCGATGACGCGCAACACGCGCATTCTCGAGTCCTTCCGGGAACTGACCAAACAGCTGCTGATCCGCCGCCAGGGCAGCAACTTCGTGGTGGCCGTGTGCGGCGTCGACCGCGGCGTCGGTTCGAGCTTCGTCAGTCTCAACCTCGCCTCGGCGCTGGCGCAGGACCACCACCGCACCGCGCTGTGGGTGCAGTGCGACCCGGAGCCTTCACTCGCCGAGCGCCTGCTGATGCTGACGCCGGACCTCGGCCTGATGGACTACCTCGCCGACGACGCCATGGACATCGACGCCATCGTCTACGCCAGCGGTGCGCCGCGCATGCGCATCGTGCCCTACGGCACCCGTGGCGAGGACCCGAAGCTGCTCGGTTCGGCGCGCATGGAGGCGATGGTCGGCGATGCCCGTTCGCGCTACAGCGACCGTTACGTCGTACTCGACCTGCCGCCGGCCGGCGAGCTCGAGGACGTGCGCAAGGTCATCGACTGGGCCGACATGACCGTGCTGGTGGTGCCCTATGGGCAGACTAGCAGCGAGCGCGTGCGCCTGGCCGCCGACGCCGTGGGACGCGAGAGCCTGGCGGGCCTGGTGATGAACCGCGTGCCCTGACCGCGAACCGTCTGCCGGGGTGCTAGACTTGAACGCATACGTCCCATCGTACGGAAGCCGCGCCATGAATCGATTCGCTCCGGCCCTGCTCACCGTTGGTCTGATCACGGCCACCGGCGCCGCCGCCCAGGATCGTGACGGCCTGTCGATCGGCATCACGGTCGGCGTCGAGCACAGCGACAACGCGCTCAAGCTCAGCGAAAACGAGATTGACGACACCAAGAGCTACGGTCAGCTGGAGCTCGGCCTCGATGCGGAGACGCGGCGCATCGATGTCGAACTCGATTACTTTGGCGAACTCGCGCACTACGAGAACGACACCATCGACCGGGAGGACTTCTGGGAAGGCGATGCCAGCGTGGTCTTCACGCTGCTGGAGAATCGCCTGAGCTGGGAGGCGACGCACAGCCGTACCGAGCAGCTGCAGAACGCCCGCGATGTCGATATCCGCAACAACCGCGAGTCGCGCGACATCTTCTCGACCGGGCCCGACCTGACCCTGCGCCTGAGCCAGGTCGACCAGCTGCTGCTGCAGGGCCGCTGGAACGCGGTGCAGTTCCAGGACACCGAGCAGACCGACAGCGAGCGCCTTTCGGGCCTGGCCGGCTGGCAGCGGCGCCTGTCGCCGACCAGCACCGCCTCGCTGGCCTACGAGTACGTTGACGTCGAGTTCGACGACCTCGACGAGACCCTGGCCTATGAACGCCTGTACGCCAGCTACGAGGTGGCTCTCAAAAGCAGCAGCTATACCATCAGCCTCGGCGCCAACCGCTCCGACTGGGACACGCTCGACGACAACGAGGGTTTCTTCGGCGAGATCGAATGGCGCCTCGAAAGCGGCGAGCACCGCCTGTCTCTGGCGGCCACCAACCAGCTCACCGACTCCGGCATCGGCCTCGGCGGCAGTGGTGTGACCGGGGGCGACTTCCAGCCCCAGGATCCCAACTTCGGTCAGCTCGACGAGGTCGAACGGCTCGGCGGGCGCCTTGGCTACGGTTTCGACGGCCTGTGCGCGCGCTGCCAGGTCGATTTCGGCCTCGACTACGACGAGCAGGATTTCCAGACTCTCGATCTCGACCAGGAGCGCTTCGGCGGCTCCATTGGGTTCACCTTCCAGTTCAGTTCACGCGCCGACCTGCGCTGGACGGCGCGCTACAGCGAAATCGACTTCACCGCCGACGACCGCACGGACGAGCTCACCAACATGCAGCTGCGCCTGAACTGGCAGCTCTCGCGCAGCCTGAGCGTGGCGCTCTGGGGCTTCATTGACGAGCGCGACACCAGCGGCGGCTTCGTCGATGGTGATTTCGACGAAACGGCGGGCGGTGTCTCGTTGACCTATCGGCGGTAACCGGCGCCCGAATGCCCGGAATCGGTCAGAAATCGACCAGATTGATGCCAATTAGCCACAATGCTGCGGACTTCACGACGTTTTAATTGGCATTAGACCCCACCGGGCTATACTCGCGACCCTGACTCATTTGACCTACGCAATGCCCGGGGTCCGCCGGCGACATGCAGCAGATTCGTATCTTCAACCAGCACGTCAATCCGGGCTACGTACTCCTGGGCCTGCTGGAATTCCCGCTGCTGCTGCTGTCGGCGTGGCTCGGCCTGATGCTGCGCTTCGGTGGCGATCCGCAGGCGCTCGAGATCAACATGCAGGGCGCGCAGGCCGCGTTCCTCGCCTTTGCGGTCGTGCTCAGCGCCTGCAACATCGCCATGCGCACCTACGAGGCCCGCTTCCGCGAGGGCTTCTCCGGCATGGCCCTGCGCACCCTGGTCGCCTACTTCCTGCTCGGCAGCGCCGCGATGCTGGTGCTGCAGGGCGTCTCGGTGCTGTTCTATCTCGGCGACGGCGTCCTGCTGCTGGCGATTCCGATCGCTTTCGCGCTCGTCATGCTGCTGCGCCTGGGCTTTTTCTGGGCGATGGACGACAGCCGCTTCGCCCGCCGGGTGCTTGTGCTCGGCGCCGGCGAGCGCGCCCTGCGCCTGTGCGAGCGCCTGCTCAAGGGCGGTGAGCGCGCCGGGCTCGACCTGGTCGGCTACCTGCCGGTCGACGGCGCCACGGTCCAGGTGCCGCTGGACCAGCTCGTCGAGGCGGGGGGTTCCCTGCTCGAGACCGCGCGCGCGCACGGCGTCAACGAGGTGATCGTTGCCGTCGACGAGCGCCGGCGTTCCGAGGGCGGCAGCTTCCCGATGCGCGAACTGCTCGACTGCAAGCTGGCCGGCATCGCCGTGCTCGACCAGGTGAGCTTTCTCGAGCGCGAGCTGGATCTCGTGGAGATCGACCTGGTCAGCCCGCACTGGCTGGTATTCGCCGACGGCTTTCGCTTCAGCGCGCGCCGTGACGCCAGCAAGCGCGTGTTCGATCTGGCCGCCAGCCTGACCCTGCTGCTGGTCGCCTGGCCGTTCATGCTGCTGACCGCGCTGGCGATCTGGATCGAGAGCGGCTTTCGCGGGCCGATCCTGTACCGGCAGGACCGGGTCGGTTACGGCGGGCGCGTGTTCAAGGTGGTCAAGTTCCGCAGCATGCGCACCGACGCCGAAATGCAGGGCGCGGTCTGGGCGCGCAAGAACGACGACCGCATCACCCGCGTCGGCCGTATCATCCGCGCCACCCGCCTCGACGAGCTGCCGCAGCTGTGGAACGTGCTGCAGGGCCGCATGAGCTTCGTCGGGCCGCGCCCGGAGCGGCCCGAGTTCGTCGGCCCGCTCGAGGAGCAGATTCCGTACTACGCCGAGCGCCACCGTGTTAAGCCGGGCCTGGCCGGCTGGGCGCAGCTCTGCTATCCCTACGGCGCCTCGGTCGAGGACGCCGCCGAGAAGCTGCGCTACGACCTCTACTACGTGAAGAACCACAACATCATGATGGACCTGCTGATCCTGGTGCAGACCGTCGAGGTGGTGCTGGTGGGCAAGGGCGCGCGCTGACCGTGCCGGGGGCCGACGCGTGACTGACGCGGCGACGACGGTGCGCGAACTCGACGGCAGCGCCGACGCGTCGCTGGCGGCCTGGAACGCCTACGTCGATGGCCACGCCGACGGCACCCTCGCGCACCGTGCCGAGTGGGCCGGCCTGTTCCGGCGCGTGTTCGGCAAGCGCGGTCACCTGCTCGTCGCCGAACGCGACGGCCGCCAGGTCGGCGCCCTGCCGCTCGTGCACATGCACAGCCTGCTGTTCGGCAACTACATGGTGTCGGTGCCGTACCTGAACTACGGCGGCGTGCTGGCCGACGACGAGGCCGCGGCAGCGGCCCTGCTGGACGCCGCCGCGGCACTCGCCGGCGGCTGCGGCGCGGCGTCGATCGAACTGCGCGAACAGGCCGAACGCGCCGGCGGCATGCCCTGCCGCGAGGACAAGGTCGCCATGTTGCTGGACCTGCCCGAGACCGCCGAGGCCCTGTCCAAAGCGCTCGGGTCCAAGCTGCGCTCGCAGATCAAACGGCCGCAGCGCGAGAATCCGCAAGTCCGCCACGGCGGACTCGACTGCCTGGACGAGTTCTACACCGTGTTCGCGCGCAACATGCGCGATCTGGGCACGCCGGTGTACTCGAAGCGCCTGTTCGAGGAGATCCTGCGCGTGTTCCCGGCGCAATCGCACATAGTGGTGGTGCGCCTGGCGGGTCGGCCCGCGGCGGCCGCCTTCCTGTTGGGGCACCGGGGCGTGCTGGAGATTCCCTGGGCCTCGAGCCTGCGCGAGTTCAACCGCGTCGGCGTCAACATGCTGCTGTACTGGGAGTGCCTGAGCCACGCCATCGAGCACGGTTACCGGGTGTTCGACTTCGGCCGTTCAACCGTCGACGCCGGTACGTATCGCTTCAAGAAGCAGTGGGGTGCGCAGCCGAAGCAGCTGTACTGGCACTACTGGCTGGCGCCCGGCGCCGCGATGCCCAACCTGAAGACCGACAACCCGAAGTTCGACCTGGTGATCAGGACCTGGCAGAAGCTGCCGCTGTGGTTCACCAACGCCGTCGGTCCGCACATCGTCAAGCACCTGCCCTGACGGGTCCTGTCATCGTCGCTGCAGCAACCGGTCCTTGATGGCCTGCAGTCGCCGATAGTTGTCGAGCACCCAGAGATTGATACGGTTTTGCGGTGTTTGCCGCAGCAGCGTGATCGAGTGAATGGCGGGGCCTGCCTCGGTCATCGAGGCCTTGTAGTCGTCGTCGCCCAGCAGAAAATCGTAGGTGTGCCGGCCGAGTCGAGCGTTCTCCACGATCGCGATTACGTGCGACACGTAGCCTGGCAGGTCCTCTTTGCCATCCGGCTCAGCGATCCCCGTCTGCAGTACGGATACGCAGCCTGAGTGAACGAGATTGTAGAGAATGCCCAGCGTACGCTCGCCGGCTTTGACGCGAACGAATTGCACGTTGCCACGGGGCACGCCATTGCGGATCAGTGCGGTGTGAAACCGCGTCCAGTGCGGATTGCCGAAGGCACCTGAACGTCCGACCTTCTCCCATCGCCGTGTGTGCAGACGAGCGAATTCCTCCAGGAGTTCGTCCACCTCTCGCTCCGAGCTGGCGATCTGGCACTCGATCGGGCCCCAGTTCGACTCGGCGTGACGGATAGCCCGCCGGATGCGCCAGCGGCGGTTCCGGCTCAGAGGGCGGAGCACGTCGTCGACCTCCTGTTTGTGGACGATATCCAGCGCCCAGGTATTGAATGTTTCTTCGGTCTTTTCGATCCAGCCTGCAGGAGGCGCCGGCATGGTCGCTCGATCGAGCATCTTGACCACCAGTTCGTCGCAGCGCAGCGGATGCTCGACAAGGGTGTTCAGAAGACACGCCCAGGCCTCTCCGGCGCGCGTCGGCTCCGCCAGGATGCCGTTGTACTCGATGAACATGTCGCGCTTGGGCAGGCGCTGCTCGTTCAAGGTCAGCGCCCGGGACGGGAGCAGGCGCTGCGCGCGCCGGCTCCATGGGCAAAGGAACGCCAGCGCAACGGCTTGCCCTGAGTCTTCGGCTCGAAACAGGTACAGCGGCGGCTCTTCCAGCGCGAACTCGGCCCAGGGGCCGATCCAACTCCAGGACAGGAAGCAGCTCGGCACTGACCGGCCTTCCAACTCACGCCACTCAGGCTCGATGCTCGCGAGTCCGCTGGCGCTGGCGATTTCCTGGATGGTACCGAGCATTTGTCCACAGCTTGCTGTTCGAAGTCGACCGTCAAGCCCGGCTCTACGTCGGGACATTCGACGGCGCTCGCTTCGAAAGGTCGCAGATTCTCCGCGATTTCGCGAGCCCGACTCGCGTGCGTCCTGGTGAACGTTGCCCGCGTTCTACCGGTCACCGTTTTGTCGCGAGTGAATTATATGGTTTATTGGTTACTCGAAATGCCGAGCCACTCTCGGAGTGTGAACGAGTCAATCCGACAGTCAATGAAAAGTCGTTCGATGATCAGCGGCGATCCGCGCTCCGGGAGTTCCGCTGAATACGGCACGGTCGCACAGCGATGACACAGCAAAGCGTGCTCGTGGTCGAGGCGCAGCGATACGTGTTGACCATCGCGCGTTCCTTGAATGCGGCAGGCCTTCGGGTGATTCTCGGCCAGTCTCCGGGCGATACCGGTAATCCGGTTTTTGCGTCCCGCGCCGTATCCGAGGCCTGGGCGCACCCCACCCTGAAGCGGCCCGAACAATTCGTAGCGGCCCTGCATGCGTTTCTCGCTGATCGACGTGATGTGGTCGCCGTGTTCCCGGCTGGCGAAAACGCCGCCAGGGCGCTTGCGACGGTGGACGGCTCGGTTCCGGCCCTGGTCATGTGCTCACGAGATGCATTGTGGCAGTGTCTGGACAAGCATCGTTCGCTCGAACTGATCAGGGAATGCGGCATTCCATGCCTGCCCGGTTGCACTGTGGCGGACGCCGAAGCCTTGCGTCACCAAGGCCGGCGACTTGGTTTGCCCTTGGCCCTGAAACCGAGGAACGCGAGCCAGCGCGTTTTCGGACGGAAGTGCTATTTCGTCGATTCGGATACAGAACTCGAGCAGCTTGGCTGGCCGGGCGATGCCGACGAGTTGATCGTGCAGCCGAGGATCGAGGGTTTCCGCCACAACTGCATGTTCCTTGCTGACAGAGGGAGCCTGGTCCGGTACTTCGAGTCCCAGGTTCGACAGACAGACGAGCCAGACGGAACCGGATACGGCACCTTTTCCGTGTCAGTCGCGCCCTGCGAGCGCCGACGCGCTTACGTCGAACGGGTTATCAGTCGCCTGGAATACTCCGGACTGGGGTGCATGCAGTTCCTTGTCGACCCGGCGACGGGCGATATGGCGTTTCTCGAACTCAATCCACGGATTGACGCCACCTGTGCGCTGCCGGTCGGTGCCGGTTTCGACTATCCCTTGTGGGCGGTGCAGCTCGCCTTGGGGCAGCTCGACCAGGGTGACCTGCCGACGGCCTATCGAATCGGGGTGACTCACGCGTGGTCGACCGGAGCGATCGAGGCATGGCGTGATGCGCGAAACGAGACCCCCAGAGGTTCCGCGCGACCTTCGCTGGCCAACCTCGTGATGCAAGGAATCCGCGCCGATACCCATGCCACCTGGACTTCGAGCGATCCCATGCCAACCATGACGTTCTATTGGCAGCGGGTGAGGCGGGCCGCTTCAAAGCTCGTACGTTCCAATCGCTGACGGAACTGCCGGCACTGGCCGCCGCGGCTCCGGCGTTCCGCCGGCGCGATTACCGGTGTTACGATGCCGGGATCGAGCCGATTCGAATCCGCGCCGGTGGGCTGATCCGGCAGGCGTCGCGGTCAGAGCTGAATGACGATTGATGGACGATGGGTGCTCTTTAGGCCGTGAAACTGTCGAATCTGCGCAAGGCGTACCAGCACGGCCTGCTCCGGCAGAGGGTTCTGGACCGGATCAACAAGAGCGGAGTGCGCATTGAGCCCTACGTGCTGTACGTCGAAGGCGACTTTCGCACGGACCCGGCCTGGGTGGCGCGATACTCCGACTATGACGTCGGCCCGATCGACCCGGCCTATCTCCCTGCAGTGGCCGCACAGGAAACCTGGACCACCGAGGACAGGATCCGCGAGCGTCTGACGAAGGGACAGGTGTGCATTGCCGTTACCCGCGAAGGGGAGCTGGCCGCCTACACCTGGGCCGACCTCGAGCAGTGTAACCATGCGCCGTGTGTGTTTTCGCTCGAGCGCGACGAAGCCTATCTTTACGGAGCGCACACCCTTGAAGCATTTCGTGGTCGCGGGCTGGCACCTTACATGCGCGCTGCCTGCTACGACGTGCTTCGCGAGATCGGGAGAACGCGCTTCTACAGCGTCACCGACTACTTCAACACGCCGAGCATCCGTTTCAAGCAGAAGCTCAACGCGTATCCCTCCAAGCTGTACGTTCATGTCCGAACCGGCAAGGGCTGGTCGAGAAACTGGCTCCTGCGGTCGTATCCGGAGCCTGCCCATCATGAGGTGGAGCCATGAGGATTGCAGTAGTAGGGGTCGGCGCGCTGGGCGCGTTGCTCGTCGCCCGCATGGCGCGGGCCGGTTTCAGCGTCTCTGCGCTGGAACAAGGCGATCAACTGCAGGCGATTCGCCATCGCGGATTGACACTCCTGGGAACGGCCGAGGCGGAGCCGGTCGAGGTCGAAGTGCCGGCCAGCGATCGCGGCGAGGACCTCGGGCCGCAGGACGTCGTGCTGCTGGCCGTGAAGGCGCACCAGATCGAGTCGACGCTCGACGCCCTGCTGCCGCTGTTCCATGACGACACGATGCTGGTGACCCTGCAGAACGGACTGCCCTGGTGGTACTTCCAGCACTTTGACGGACCGCTGGCCGGGCAGAGCCTGCGCTCGCTCGATCCTCGGGGCCATCTCGCAGCCGCGATCGCCCCGGAGCGCATTGTCGGCTGCGTGGCCTACCCGGCCGCAGAACTGGTCGAACCGGGCGTTGCGCGCCACATCGAAGGTAACCGCTTCACGCTCGGTGAGCCGGACGGCACGATCTCCCCGCGCTGCGAGGCGCTGGCGCAGGCGTTCATTGACGCCGGCTTCAAGTCCTACGTCATCGACGACATCCGCTCGGAGTTGTGGCTGAAGGCCTGGGGCGCCCTGTCGTTCAACACCATCAGCGCGCTCACGGGGGCGACGATGGCGGGCATCTGCCGTTTCGAGCCTTCCCGGGCCCTGGCCGAGCGGATGATGCTTGAAGCACAGGAAGTGGCCGGCAAACTCGGCGTCACCTTCCGCCACACCATCGAAAAGCGCATCGCCGGCGCCGAAGCCGTCGGCGAGCACAAGACGTCCATGCTGCAGGACTTCGAAGCCGGACGCAGCCTGGAAGTCGAGGCGGTGATCGGCTCGATCGTCGAACTCGCCGGCATCACCGACACGCCGGTGCCGACCATCAAGGCGGTCTATGCCTGCTGCCAATTGCTCAACGAGCGTCTGCAGGGCGCCGCCTGACCCGGCCTTCAATCGTTCCAGGGACGATGAACAGCGCACCAACGAAAAAGCCCGGCACGAGGCCGGGCTAATTCGGTGTAAGGCTGAAGCTTTGTCTACAGCATCGTGTCGCTTACTTCTGGCGGCGACGCGTGATGCCGAGGGCCGCGAGGCCAATGCCGAGCAGAGCCAGGCTGCCCGGCGCAGGGACTTCGGCGAAGGGGTTCCCGAATCTGTCGCCGGTGTAGAGCGTCGTGCCCATCGTGGCCGTGCCGCCCTTGGCGTTGTTGAACACCAGGTTGCCGTCGCCGCTCCATTCAACCCAGAGGGCGTCGAACCAGCGAAAGTCCCCTTCTACCGAGTTCGGGAATTCGAAGTCGCTGCCGTCAAATGCGAAGAAATTCAGGTCTTCGCTTCCAACGAAGCCGTCTTCCAGGTCCTGTTCGTTGAATGCGACGTCCTCGGCGCTGCCGCCTTGGCTGACCCGGTTCTCGAAGCCCCAGAGACCAACGAGATTGCCGTTGGACAGTTGGAATACGACCGGCGTACCGCCGCCTTCTACGACCAGGTTGACGGGCGCCGCCTGGGCAACGTTCGCGCTGAGCACGATGGCGCCGGTGGCGATGATGCTTGCTGCGATTTGCTTGAGTTTCATGACTGTCTCCTGGACCTGCGTCGTACGTACAAACCCACCGATGCAGCGTCCGTGCCAGGAAAATTTGTGCCGGTATTTCAATGGCTTGTGTTCAGCTCAGCCAGGCCGGCCGCCTGAACGTAAAGCGTTTCGACACCGATTGCCCCGACTGCTGGACGAGCCCGCAACGGCAGCGCAGACTCCGGCGTGACGCGTACGGCCGTGGCTTCTTTGATGGTTCCGGAGGCGATTGAAGAACGCGGTCGAGGCGCCACTGTCGGGGTTCTTTACGTCATCGTTCTGTCCAGTTTCGCAAGCCCATGTTTAGGTGGAGGTTTTCATTTGGGCACAGGTCTTGCTTGGACGAGATTGCCTCCGGTTGACGCATTACGACTGGAGACTCTCGCGGAACGGTCTACCAAACACAGATGAAAATGGGAGCTAATGTATGAACCGATGGCTGAAGGCCATGGCAGTGGCGGCAGGTTTGGGCCTGAGCGCCGGTGTTATGGCAGGCACAGTAGACATTACCAACACGGTTGACCCGCTCGATCCAGGGAAAGACAAGCTCAACGTTGGCAACGCGTCGATATTCCATCCAGTGACGTGGAGTCACGATCTCACCAGTGAACTGGAAGGGCTGACAGCCGTTTCTGGCATCATCGAAATTGAACTCTGGGATGACGGTGATTGGCGGGACGAAGACGCTCGGATCGTTGTCGGCGTTATAGACTTTCTAGACGGGGCGTTCTCATGGGATATCGATTCCGGAGACTTTGAGAGCATTCTGGGCGCCAACAGCATAGATATTCTTAATGACGACGGGATCCTTCACGTCGCATTGTGGACAGCTTGTGACAGCCTCATTTGCGTTCCGGGCGATTTCTACATTGGGGATTCGATACTGACCGTCAGTGCGGTTCACGTCCCGGCTCCCGGCACCCTGGCCCTGCTCGGCCTTGGCCTTGCGGCGCTTGGCGTGGTTCGCAAGCGGACCAACGCCTGATTCGATCGCTCCAGACCAAGCCTTCGAAGAAGCCCGCGGCGTGAGTCGCGGGCTTTTTCGTTATGGGCGATCACAAGGCTCGGCAGGCGCGGGGCGGCCCTTTGGGTTGCTTGCAAGGCTGAAGCCTTGCCTACAGGGGCGGTGTCGGCTGGTGGGCGCTGTAGGCAAGACTTCAGTCTTGCATCGCCGCCGCAGGCGGCGCCCATGGGGCGGTGGTCCTGGATTCCCGCCTTCGCGGGAATGACGATGAAAAGGGCGCGGGAATGACGATGAAGAGGGGAATGCCGGGCCCTCAATCCTGCGCCATTTCGTACTTCTTCATCAGGTCGTAGAGCGTCGGCCGAGTGATGCCGAGCAGCTTCGCGGCGCCGGTGATGTTGCCGTCGGACAGGGACATGGCGCGGCTGATGGCGCGCACCTCGGCGTGCTGGCGCACTTCGCGCAGGTTCAGGGGCATGTCCTGGTCTTCGCCGGCGGCGGACAAGCCGAGGTCCTCGGGCTGCACCTGCTTGCCGTCGCAGAGGATGACGGCGCGCTTGAGCTTGTTCTCCATCTCGCGGATGTTGCCGGGCCAGGAATACTGTTCGACGGCGTTGGCGGCTTCCGGCGAGAGGCCGCTGACCTTCGGGTTGTGCTCTTTCGCGTATTTCGACAGCAGGTGACGCGCCAGCAGCACCTTGTCGCCGCCGCGTTCGCGCAGCGGCGGGATCTCGACCACCATTTCGCTGATGCGGTAGTACAGGTCCTCGCGGAAGGTGCCTTCCCTGGTCATCTCGGCCAGGTTCTGGTTGGTGGCGCAGACGATGCGCACATCGACGGGAATCTCCTCGCGCCCGCCGAGCCGTTCGATGGTGCGCTCCTGCAGGAAGCGCAGCAGCTTGGCCTGCAGATTGAGCGGCATGTCGCCGATCTCGTCGAGGAACAGGGTGCCTTTGTTGGCGGTTTCGATCAGGCCCAGGGTGCGCTTGTTGGCGCCGGTGAAGGCGCCC
>CAZOUC010000035.1:0-11888 GCA_964582825.1 uncultured Enterobacteriaceae bacterium
GGCCGCGCTGCTGTTCAATCTGCTCTGGATCTGGCCGCTGGCGTCGATGGCGGACCGTCATCGCAGCTGGGGCGCGGCACTTTGCCTGCTCGCCTACCTGCCGCTTCTGGTCCTGTGCCTGTGGCCTCTGCGTGACGTGGCGCACGCGGAAAATCGGGCATAATGCCGGTTCGGCCGCTCCAGCGGGGGCAGATCAGGCTACAATTCCCCGAACAGTCCTGCGTCGACCAGTCCCTATGCGCACCCCTTTCCGTAATCCGGTCAAACGCGCCATAGGCGTGGCGGGCCAGATGTACGACCGATTCCTGGTTCTTCCACGCAACATCAAGCAGGCTTCCCTGCTCGCCATTGACCTGACGTCGATACCTTTCGCCCTGTGGCTGGCCATGGTGCTGCGCCTGGGGCACGGCGACTTTCGCATCGGCCTCGCCGAGCTGACGGTCTGCCTGGTGACGATGGCGGTGACCGCGACCGCGTTCCTGCGCCTCGGCCTGTATCGGGCGGTGATCCGCTACATGGGTCACCAGGCCATCGTCGCGATCGTGCAGGCGGTGACGATTTCCTCGGTGGCGATGGCGATCGCCGCGTACGCAACCGGCACCTTCATGCCCCGGACGGTGCCGTTCATCTACTGGTCCCTGATCCTGGTGCTGGCCGGCGGGACCCGGCTGGCCTTGCGCAGCTACTACCACCACAAGGTGGTCCGCGCGCGAATCCCGGTCGCCATTTACGGGGCCGGTGCAGCGGGCCGCGAACTGCTGCACGCCCTGCTGCACGGCGACCGGTACCTGCCGATACTGTTCGTCGACGACAATCCGAGTCTCCAGGGTACGGTGATCAACGGCGTTGCCGTCGAGTCGCCGGAGCGGCTCGAGACGGCAATCGAGCGTGACGGCATCCGGGAGGTGTTTCTGGCGCTGGCGGCGGTCGAGGAGTCGCGGCGCCGGGAAATCATCAACTCCCTGGTCAACCTGCCCCTGTACGTGCGGACCATTCCGCGTTTCTCGGATCTGGTGGCCGGAAAGGCACGCATCGCCGAACTGCGCGACATCACTCTCGAGGAACTGCTCGGCCGTGCCCCCGTGCCACCGCACCCGGAGTTGCTGGCGGCTGCGATCGGCGGGCGCAACGTCATGGTCACCGGCGCCGGCGGCTCGATCGGCAGCGAACTGTGCCGACAGATCCTCGCCGCCGGACCGCGTGAACTGATCCTGTTCGACATCTCGGAGTTCGGTCTGTACAGCATCGAGCGCAACCTGCGTGAACTGGCGCTGATGCAGGGCAGCCGTGTCAAGATCGTGCCGCTGCTCGGCAACGTGCAGAACGGCGAACGCCTGTACCGCGTGATGCGCGCCTTCGAGGTCGACACGGTGTTTCACACCGCCGCCTACAAGCACGTACCGCTGGTCGAGCACAACGTCGCGGAGGGCGTCGCCAACAACGTGTTCGGTACCGAGGCGGCGGCCCGCGCGGCGATTTCCGCCGGCGTGGACAACTTCGTCCTTATCTCCTCGGACAAGGCCGTGCGTCCGACCAATGTCATGGGCGCGAGCAAGCGGATGTCGGAGCGGATACTGCAGGCCCTGGCCGCCGAGCAGACCGCCACGCGTTTCACGATGGTGCGCTTTGGCAACGTTCTCGGTTCATCCGGATCCGTCGTGCCGCTGTTCCGCGAGCAGATCGCGGCCGGCGGTCCGGTCACGCTGACGCACAGTGAAGTCGAGCGCTATTTCATTACCATTCCCGAAGCGGCGCAGCTGGTGCTGCAGGCCGCGGCTATGGGTCAGGGCGGCGACGTGTTCGTGCTCGAGATGGGGGAGGCGATCCGTATCGGCGACCTGGCCCGGCGCATGATCCGCCTGATGGGCCGCACCGTGCGCGACCAGCACAACCCGCAGGGCGATATCGAGATACGCCTGACCGGCCTGCGCCCCGGCGAGAAGATGTGCGAGGAACTGCTGGTCAACGGCCTGATCACCGAAACCGGCCACCCGATGATCATGCGGGCAGACGAACCGCTGCCGCCGCGCGGTTCGCTCGATGCCAGTCTCGACGCCTTGCGCGCCGCCTGCCAGCGCAACGACTGCGAGTCCATCCGCGCCCTGCTGGCCGGTGAGGTTCAGGGCTACAGCAGCGACGAGTATCCCTGTGTCGACGAGCTGACGTCACGGGAGAACCAGCAGATCGACGAGGCGCCCATCGACGCACTCAACGTGCGCGCACTGTTCAGCAGCAGCAAGGTGCGATCGAAGTCCTGAGCCACCGCTTACGGGGAGAGTCAATGACGGCTTACGACGTGTTCAACGGCGATGCCGACGGCATCTGTGCACTGTTACAGCTGCGCCACGTGCAGCCGCGGGAGGCGCAGCTCGTGACCGGCGTCAAGCGCGACATCGCCCTGCTCGACCGGGTCACCGCGGGCGAGGGTGACGAGCTGACCGTTCTCGATATCTCGATGGAAAAGAACGCGGCAGCCCTCGAGCGGCTGCTCGCGGCCGGTTCGCGCGTCTTCTACGCCGACCACCATTACCCCGGAGACATCCCCGAGCACGAGGGGCTGCAGGCGCTGATCGACACCGCGCCGGAAACCTGCACCTGCCTGATCGTCAACGAGCACCTCGACGGGGCCGTCGCCAACTGGGCCGTGGTCGGTGCGTACGGTGACAACCTCTCGGCCAGCGCCGACCGGCTGGCCGACCGGCTCGGTCTCGACGACGCGGTACGTGACCGCTTCGCACGGCTTGGAACCTACATCAACTACAACGGCTACGGGCCAACGCTCGACGATCTGCACTTCCACCCGGACGACCTGTACCGGCGCCTGCGGCCGTTCCGTGACCCCGCCGAGTTCATCGCCGCTGACGTCGACACCTTCACCCGCCTGGAGGCCGGCTATCGTGACGACATGGCAGCGGCCGAAGCCCTGGAGGCGGGATTCGCCGCGGAGCACGCGGCCGTATTCATGCTGCCCGACGCGGCCTGGGCGCGTCGCGTCAGCGGGGTATTCGGCAATGACCTGGCGAACCGGTTTCCGGAACGGGCACACGCGGTCGTGACGGAAAAGACGGACGGTGGCTACCTGGTCAGCGTGCGCGCGCCGCTGCGCAACCGGGTCGGCGCCGACGAGGTCTGTCGGCAGTTCGCCACCGGCGGCGGCCGCAAGGCGGCGGCGGGCATCAACGACCTGCCGACCGCGGATCTCGACCGCTTCATCGAGGTGTTCTCCTCGCACTACGCGCCCTGACGACGGCAACGGACCGCGGCCTGCATGGGGTTCGACGCCTGGCTCACGATTTTCGTCCTGCTCGCCTGCCTGGGGACGATGGCGTTCACGCGCTGGTCCGTCGACGCCATTCTGCTGGGCGGCGTCGGTCTGCTGATGTTCGCCGGCGTGCTGACTCCGGAGCAGGCCGTGGCGGGCATGAGCAACCAGGGCATGCTGACGGTCGGTGTGCTGTACGTGGTCGTCAACGGTCTGCAGCAGACCGGCGTCGTGGCCTGGATCTCCCAGAGCCTGTTGCTCGCGCCGCGCAGCCTGAGAACCGCGCAGCTCAACCTGATGATTCCCGTCGCGGCCCTGAGTTCGATCCTCAACAATACGCCGGTGGTGGCGATGCTGATTCCGGCCGTCGCCGACTGGGCCAAGCGCCACGCGTTTCCGGTATCGAAGCTGATGATGCCGCTCAGCTACGCGGCGATCGTCGGCGGACTCTGCACCCTGGTGGGTACCAGTACCAACCTGGTGCTGAACGGCATGCTGATCAACAGCGAGGGCGGCAGCGGCCTCGGCATGTTCGAACTGGCCTGGATCGGCGTGCCCTGCGTGCTGATCACCGTTGGCTACATCCTGGTCGCCGAGCGCTGGCTGCTGCCGAACCGTGCCGGCGCCAGCGCGCGCTTCGAGGACGCGCGCCAGTACATCGTCGAGATGCTGCTCGAGGACGACAGTCCGTTGGTCGGCCGCACCATCGAAGAGGCCGGCCTGCGCCACCTGCCGAGCGTCTACCTGGTGGAGATCGAGCGCAGCGGGCGGCTCCTTACCGCGGTTTCACCGCACGAACAACTGGTCGCGGGTGACCGGCTGATGTTCGCCGGTGACGTCGAGGCGGTCGTCGACCTGCAGAAGATTCGCGGCCTCGTGCCCGCCGAGACGCAGATCTTCAAGCTGCATACGGACCGGGCCCAGCGCTGCCTCGTCGAGGTGGTCATCTCCGGCAGCTTCCCGGCCCGCGGCCGCTCGGTGCGCGAGATGGAATTCCGCAATCGCTACGGCGGAGCGATCATCGCGGTGTCGCGCCAGGGCCAGAATATCCGCGGACGCATCGGCGACATCGTCCTCGAGCCCGGTGACACCCTGCTGGTGGAGACGGACCCGGGTTTCGTGCGCCGGCAGCAGTACTCCCGCGATTTCCTGCTGGTCAGCGAGCTGGAGAACTCGCGACCCCTGGCTCACGAGCGGCGCTACCGGGCGCTGGCGATCCTGCTGGCCATGGTCGCTTCCGTATCGGCCGGCCTGTTCAGCATGTTCGAGGCGGCGCTGCTCGCCGGCGGGGCGATGGTGCTGACGCGCTGCACCAGCGTGCACGGGGCGCGGCAGAGCGTCGACTGGCAGGTACTGCTGGTGATCGCCGCGTCGATCGCGCTCGGCACGGCCGTGGAAATCAGCGGGGCCGCGGCGACCATCGCCGACAGCATCATCGACCTGGTGGCCGAGTCGACACCGGCACTGCTGGTGGTGATGTTCGCGTTGACCGCGCTGTTCACGGCACTCATTTCCAATGTCGCGGCCGCGGTGTTGATGTTCCCGATCGCCACGGCCAGTGCGACCGAACTCGGTATCGACCCGACGCCCGTGGTGATCACCTTGATGGTGGCGGCGTCCGCCAGCTTCGCGACCCCGATCGGTTACCAGACCAACCTGATGGTCTACGGTCCCGGCGATTACCGCTTCAGCGACTTCCTGCGGATGGGTGTGCCGCTGACCGTGCTCATCGGTCTGTGCACCGTTTTGCTGGTGCCGCTGATCTGGCCGCCCTGAACCCGCCGGGTGCGGACCCGGCAGACCCCCGTTACCATGCAGGCATGGTTCGCGACCTGACCGGAAGCCATGCAGCCACGCGGCACACGGTGCTGCTGTCGCTGGCGCTGATTGTATTCAGCGCCGGGACAACCGTTGCTGTCGGTGAGACGCCCCAGGACCCGGTGGCCACCGCGGACGCGGCAGGCGATGCCGACCGCGACACCTGGTTCGACGCCGGACACGCGCGCCTGATGGATTCGGCCACCGACCTCGCGCAGTGGACCGACGCCTTCTTCGGCGAACCGCAGTCGGACATCGAGTCCGCCGAGTCGCGCCTGCGGATCCGCTTCGTGCCCAGCTGGGACCAGGATCGGGGCCGGGACTTCGAGATAAAGCTGCGCGGCAAACTGCATCTGCCAGCCGCCGAGCGTCGCCTGAGCCTGTTGTTCGAAGACGACGAGACCGCCGAGGGCGGCGATTTCGAGAGCGCCGAGTTGAGTACCGACGAATCGCGCAGCGTGGCGCTGCAGTACACGGTGTTCGAGCACCTGCGCCAGCGGATCGATCTGGCGGTCGGCGCCAAATCCGGCCCCAAAGGCAAGCTGTCGGCGCGCTATCGCAACGAGTGGTTGCTGTCGAAGGCCGCCCGACTGCGCGTCACCGAAGAACTGTTCTACGTCGGTGGTGACGGCTTCGGCGTGCTGACGCGCATGGATCTCGATCGTGTCCTCGACGAAGGGCGCCTGCTGCGCTGGGCGAACCGGGGGCTGTACGCGCAGGAGTCGCAGGGCCTCGAGTGGTCGACGCGCCTGGGTCTGCGCGAACGGATCGATTCGCGTTCGGCCGCGCGCGCCTTCATCGAAGCCGCGGGAGAGACCGATCCGCACCACGAGGTGCGCCGCTACACCGTCGGTGCGGCATACCGACGCAACGTGCTGCGGCCCTGGCTGTTCGTCGAGGTCGAGCCGCGCTACGAGTGGCGGCAGGATCTCATCGACGGCCGCATCGAAGCGTCGCGCCAGGGTGTCGCCGTGCTGCTGCTGCGACTCGAAGTGGCGCTCGAGGAGCGCTCCGTATCGGACCGCGACTGAGGCCGGACGGCCGTCGGCGGCGCTGCCGCCTGCTAAACTTGCAGGTTTGAACCGGACAGGCACTGGGCGCAGGGCCGGATGAGCGAAATCAAGGCGGTCATGCTGGACGTCGCCGACCTCGAGGTCGGCATGTACGTTTCTGCACTGGATCGACCCTGGCTCGAGACCCCGTTCCTCGTCCAGGGCTTCTTCATATCCAGCCGGGACGACGTCGACGAACTCGCCCGGTACTGCCGCTACGTCTACGTCGACCCCGGCCGCCGCCGTCCCGGTGACCCCATTCGTTCCATCGCGGCGACACCCCTGCGTTCGGTCGCGGCGCCGGCCGCCCGCCGCGAGGCGCCGCCGTCGGGCGTGCCGAAATTCGTCCCGCGCAGCAGCAGCATCGGCGCTGCGTTGTTCCCGCACCGCAAGCTGCGGCGCTACCAGGACCAGCACGACCTGCAGCAGGAACTCGCCCGGGCACGACAGGCCTGCGCGGACCTGGAGAGCACCATGCGTGGCATCGAGCAGGCGTACGCACGCAGTCAGACCCTGCAGCTCGATGGCATTAACGAGACCGTGCGGCCGTTGATCGACAGCATGCTGCGCAATCCGGAGGCCTGCATCTGGCTGGCGGGCATGCCTTCGGAGCAGAGTTACACACACCGCCACGCCGTCTGCTGCGCGATCTGGGCGGTCGCGCTCGGTCGCCAGCTGGGCCTGCCCGCGCTGGACCTGCACAAGCTGGCGGTCGGTGCGCTGCTGTTCGACATCGGCAAGCTGCGCCTTCCGGTCGGTCTGCTCGAGAAGCGGGAACGCCTGACACGCGGCGAATTCGAGCTGGTGCGCTCGCACGTGCTGTTCGGCATCGAAATGATGCAGGAGGCCGGGATCAGCACCCGCTCGACCCTGGAGATGGTCGAGTCGCACCACGAGCGGCACGGCGGGCACGGTTATCCCCGCGGGCTGCAGGGGGAGGAGATCCCGGTGTTCGCGCGCATCGCCGCCATCGTCGACTGTTACGACGCGATCACCAGCGCCCGGCCCTACGTCAAGGCCCTGTCGCCGAGCGCGGCCGTGCAGAAGATGTACGCCTGGCGCGATATCGACTTCCAGGCGGAACTGGTCGAGGAGTTCATCCAGGCGGTGGGCCTGTACCCGGCCGGCACGCTCGTCGAGCTCAGCAGCGGCGAAGTCGCGGTCGTGTTCGCCGGCTACCGGACCCGTCGGCTGCGACCGCAGGTGCTGCTGGTACTGGACGCGGCGAAACGCCGCCTGCCCGAGCCCAGACTGCTGGACCTCAGCGAGCATACGCAGACCGCGGACGGCCGCCCGCTGAACATCGCTGCCAGCCTTGAACCGGGCGCCTACGGCATTGGCGACCAGGCCCTGGGCATCTAGGCGCATGTCCGACCAGGTGCCAGCGATCGAGCGGGACCGCCTGCTGCAGGACCTGGGCGAACTCTGCCGGCGCGCGCGCACCGAAGAATCCATGCTGGGGCTGGCGATCGTCGATCTGCGGCAGTTTCATCGCGTCAATCGCGTGCACGGCGTTGCGGCCGGCGACCGGGTCCTGGGTACCGTGCTGCAGCGACTCGCCACCGTGGACGTGCGCGGCGCGCGGACCCGACGCATCGGCAATGACGAGTTCGCCGTGGCCTTGCCCGGTATGGCCAGCGCCAGCCTGCTGTCGCTGATCGCCAACCGGATACTCCGCGAGCTGGACGATCCGGTAGCCGTCGATGGTCAGGCGCTGTACCTCGGCGTCAATATCGGCCTGGCCTGTTACCCGGAGGGCGCCGACAGCGCCGACGAATTGTTCTTCCGCGCCGAGCAGGCGCTGCGCCTGGCCAAGGGACGCGGCGCGTCGTTCCTGATCAGCGATCCGGCGCGGCCCGGCGAGGACGTCGACGACGCGCGCCTGAATCTGGATCTGCACCAGGCGGTGCAGCAGGAAGAGCTGCGGCTCGCCTACCAGCCGCGAATCGACCTCGCGAGCGGCGCCGTACGCGGCGCCGAGGCCCTGCTGCGCTGGACGCACCCACAGCATGGCGAGGTGCCACCGGCGCGCTTCATACCACTGATCGAAGAGAGCGGCCGCATGGCGGACCTGACGCGCTGGATCCTCAACACGGCCTTGCGCGACAGCCGGGAGTGGCCGGGCGATCCCAGTTGCCGCGCGGTCGCCATCAACCTGTCTTCGAGCGCTCTGCGCCGAGTGGACCTCGAGGAGACCGTCGCATCCGCGCTGCGGCTGTGGGGCCGGCAGGCCGGCGACCTCACCCTGGAGGTCGCCGAGTTCCTGGCGATGGAGGACAGTGAGGACCTGAACCAGCAGCTCGACCTGCTGCGCGATCTCGGCATCGCGATTGCGGTCGACGATTTCGGTATCGGACCGTCGTCGCTGGCTCGCTTCAAGCGATTGCCGGCGACCGAAGTGAAGATCGACCGCCGGTTCATTCTGAGCCTGCTGCAGGACCGGGGTGATCTGCGGATCGTCCGCCACCTCGTAGCGCTGGCGCATGCTTTTGGTATGAAGGTCGTTGCGGAAGGCGTCGAAGACCGCAGGACCCTGGCTGCGGTGCGCAAGCTCGGCTGCGATTGCGCGCAGGGCTTCCTGTTCGGATCGGCCATGACGCAGGATGACTTCATCGACTGGCTGCGTGCTTACGATCCCGCGTCCTGCGCCTGAGGCGTCAGTCCGCAGCCGTTCCGTGCCCGGAGAATTCATGAGCGTATCCGTCTACACCACACCTCTGCTGACGCCGCTGCTGCGCTTGCTGGCCCGACTGCTGTTGCGGATTCTCGGCTGGCGGGTGGAGTCTGGGCCGCCGCAGCCGCCGAAGTGCATGGTCGTCGGCGCGCCGCATACCAGCAACTGGGATTACGTGATCTTCCTGTGCGTGATGCTGGTGCTGCGCCTGGACATCAAGGTCATGGTCAAGGACGAACTGTACAGGCCGCCGTTTCGCGCCATCATGCGCTGGGCCGGCGTCATCCCGGTCAACCGTCGCAGTCCGGAAGCGCTCGTGGAGCAGCTGGTGCAGGAGTTCGCGGCGCGCGAGCGCCTGGCCGTGATGATCACGCCCGAAGGGACGCGCCGGCGTGTGACCCGCTGGAAGACCGGGGTGCACCGGATCGCGTCGGCAGCAGGGATTCCGGTCGTGCTCGGTTACATGGATTACGAGCGCAAGCGCGGCGCGTTCGGGCCCGTCGTGCATCCGGGCCCGGACATGGACGCGGACCTCGAGGCCTGGCAGGCCTTCTACGACGACAAGGTGGCCAGGCACCCGGAGGGCCACCGTGCTTGACCGCAGCTGCGGCCGTCTGTGGATAATCTGGTGGGCAAATTCGCTGCTGGCTAGGCTTAGCTTGTGGATAAGATGAGACGTTCGCCGGGAGCGTCGGGCGGCGATCAGGCAAATTATTTTAAATCAACGGCTTGCGCTGATTAGCTCATTGACCTTTCCATAAGTGCCAGCAAATTGCCATAAGTCCGACGTTTTTTTCTGCTGTGGACAGCCCTGCTCAGTCACCCCGGTAAATGCAGCCGCTGTTGCAGGTTTCCTGGACTTCGACCGCGGACAGGCCGTCGAGGCGCGGCGCCAGTTCATTCCAGATCCAGCGCGCCAGGTTTTCGCTGGTCGGGTTCTCCAGGCCCTCGATTTCGTTCAGATAGTGATGGTCCAGTCGATCGAAGACCGGCTGGAACGCGTCCTTGACCTCGGCGAAGTCGATCAGCCAGCCCGTATCGGGTCCGGGCTCACCGCTCACCCGCACGGTGATCCGAAAGCTGTGACCGTGCAGTCGGCGGCACTTGTGGCCCTCGGGGACGTTGGGCAGGCGGTGTGCGGCCTCGACCTGAAACTGGCGGTAGATTTCCATCAGCTGACACCTCGAAAACCGCGGATGGTACCGGCGCACAGCGCCCGGCAGCAAGGCGGTAATAATTGCGCGCTGCTTTGACTTGGCACCGCGTTTCTGTAGACTACGCGCTTCCCTGACCGGGGTGGTTAGCTCAGCTGGGAGAGCACCTGCCTTACAAGCAGGGGGTCGGCGGTTCGATCCCGTCACCACCCACCAGGCTCAGGCACCGCACGGAGCGGTAGTTCAGTTGGTTAGAATACCGGCCTGTCACGCCGGGGGTCGCGGGTTCGAGTCCCGTCCGCTCCGCCATTTTCGCTGCCCATCCACATCTGTGCCTCGCGCTGCCGATCCCTCCCGGTCGCGCCGTGTATGACGGGCCTGGGTGGGTTGCTGGCAGGTGCGCGCGCGGTCGTCACGTGTGGGCGACTCTCGGGCAGGGCCCGGAGCCGGCACGTCGGTCTTCATCCTGTCGTCATGCACCTGCCATACTTTGCACCCATGCGCCGAGGAGTCACAGGTCTGCTGTCGGTCGCCGCGCTGGGTCTTGCCGCGTCGGCGGCGTTCGGTTGCGAGCTGTCGATGGGTTACCGCGAGTCGGCCAAGCTGCCCTACATGGCCAAGGCGCCGGACAACCAGGGCTTCTACCTGGATCTCTACCGCCGCGCCGCAGAGCGTATCGGATGCCGCCTCGACGTCGTCCGCAAACCCAAGAAGCGCATCTTTCGCGAACTGGCGACGGGGGAGATCGACTTTTACCCGCTGGCCTCGTTCAGCGAAGAGCGCGCGGTTTACCTCGACTTCTTCTCTGCGGGATTCAGCAACCGCCTGGTCGGCGTCAGCCGCAGTGACCTGCCAACGATAACGGACCTGTCCCAGCTCGAGGGCGTGCGCGTGGTTGCGAGTCTCGGCGCCAGCTTCCCGATGCGCGGCGGGCGGTCATACGACGTCGTCGAGGTGCCCCGGCTCAACACGCCGAGAGCGCTGGCCCTGATCCGCGCCGGTCGGGCCGATTTCTATATCTACGACCTGGTGACCATCCTCGGCGAGATTCGCGACGAAGACATGAGTGGGCTCAAGCTCCACCACGACTGCTGCCGCGATCGCGGGAATCACGGTCTCGGTACCCTGCTGTTCGCCCGGGCTTCCGCGCACTACCAGGCGGTGCCTAACCCGGACTACGACGAGCGGCGCCCGCTGGCGCCGGACAACCTGCCTGAAATCGTCGATTCCGCCTCGATTGCCGGACGCTTTCGTCAGGCCCTGCTCGATCTCGAGCGGGAAGGCACCACGCAGGCGCTGCACCAGGAGTATATCGACGCCTACCTGCTGCACGCCGCGGCCCCGGACGCCGCAAATCGGTCCGCTCCGCCGGGACCCTGAGCACAGCTCGCTGAATCCTCGTCCGCGCGACGACGCTTCGCGCCCGGGTGGTATGGGTCTAGAATGTCCTATTACCGTGTTCAGTCGTACAGGGATCGCCCCAGCCTATGGGTAGCGGATGAACCAGGCCAGTGCGAGCAAGGAAGCCGTCGTATTTTTCGACGACGACGGCGTCGGCAAGCAGATGCTGCTGGCCGAGTTCGATGCCGTCCTGGACGGTGTCGTGCCGCTGTATGAGTTCGCCGGCGAGGACCGTCGTGCCGCTTTCGTGCGCCTGGATGGCGCCTTGCGCGTGACGGCCGTCGTGTTCTTCCGGATCCGTTTCGATGCCCAGGGTTACCCGGAGCACGGCTGGAACGTGCCGTTGTACCGGCTGGCGGACGGCGCGGACCGCGGTCCGGACCTGGGGGCCGGGCCGATTCGCCTGGCGCACCGCTCGAGTTGTCCGATCCTGGGTCTCGAGGACGACCTGTGGGAGCCCGAACTGGGCCTGGTCGGCAATGCGCTGGAATTGTTGCAGGCCACCCTGCGTGACAACCGCCTGGGTC
>CAZOUC010000036.1:0-11822 GCA_964582825.1 uncultured Enterobacteriaceae bacterium
CCAGTGCCAGTACCACCAGCAGGGCGAAGCAGAACCCCGACCAGGGCGAGCCGAGCCGGTCGACAAGATGCAGGGCGGCTGCGACCGCCACCATCAGCAGGGCCCGCTGGGTCGGCAGCGAAAACCCGGCCAGGGCAGCGTAGGCGCCGGCGGCGGCGGTCGCCGCCAGCACCGACCACTTGCTCGCCGGCAAGACGCGCAGCAGGCCCGGCAGGTGCTTGAGCAAGCCCGCGGCCAGGCGGAGGACCACACCGGCGACCAGACCCACGTGCAGACCCGAAATGACCATCAGGTGGGTGGTGCCGGTGGTCCCGTACAGTCGCCAGTGCTCCGGGTCGAGCCCGCTGCGATCGCCGATGGTCAGCGCCGCCAGCTGGCCCCGCCAGCGCAGGTCCCGGGCGCGGGACGCGAGCTCGTCGCGCAGGCGCTCCCGCCAGAGGTTCCAGGGGCTCGCCGGCCCCCGCCCCGCCTCGCGACTCAGGGGCCGGCGTACGTAACCGGTCGCGGCATACTGCTGGCGCAGCAGCCAGGCCTGGTAATCGAAGCCCCCGGGATTGACGAAGCCGCGTGGCCGTTTCAGGCGCACCTGCAGGCACCAGGACTCGCCGACCCGAGGTCGCGGCCCGTCATACCAGCTGAGCAGCACCGGACGCCGCGCCACCGGCGCGTCGGCGCGCGATAGTTCGAAGCGAAACCGCCAGCGGCCGCCGCCGCGCGCCGGCGACCACTCGGGCAAACCGTCGACGACACCGCAGACGAGCTGGTCGCGGCCGTTCCAGGCCGCGGGCAGCTGGGCATCTACGATGGCCTGGCCCCAGCGGCAGGACCAGAACAGGCCGACCAGCAGGCACAGCAGCAATCGCGGGACGTGAGCGCGCGCGCACAGCAGTGCCGGCAGGAACGGCAGCAGCAATGGCCACAGACGAGCGTCCGGCAGCGCCGGCAGCGCTGTCGGCAGGGCCAGACCGGCAGCAACGGCCATCATCCGTGACAGCACCGCAGACCTCGACATTCCCTGTCGATGGAAGGCCCATTATGCGCCGCCGCGCCGGGCCTGTCGCGATTTGTCAGCGCCGCGGCCTGGGCCTATGCTCTGCCTATCGGGCGGCTTCAACGCCCGGGCGCCGTTCAACGACCGGGTCGCGGCCATGCCCAGACGTACGCTCAAACGCCTGCTCCCGGCGGCTCAATCGTTTCGCTCGCAGCGCAGCCTGCGTGCGTTCGGGCCATTCCTGAACGATCCGAACCTGTGGCACCTGAACCGCTATTCGGTATCGACCGCCGCCTTCGTCGGACTGTTCTTCGCGTTCATGCCGGTCCCGGTGCAGACCCTGCTCGCCGTGGCTACGGGAATCCTGGTGCGCTGCAACCTGCCCCTGGCGGTGATCCTGGTCTGGATCAGCAATCCGCTGACGATGCCGCCGATGTTCTTCGCATCACACCGCCTGGGCAGCTGGCTGCTCGGGCGCGAATCGCAGCCGTTGCGCTTCGAGTTCACCGGCGAGTGGTTCATGGCGCAGATCGCCCAGGGCTGGCAGCCGCTGCTGCTCGGCAGCGTCATCCTCGGCGCGTTTGCCGGCCTGACGGGCTTCCTGGCGATGCGCTATCTGTGGCGACTGTCGGTGGTGCGCCGCTGGGAACAGCGCAAGGAGCGGCGCCGCCGGCTGCTGGAGCTCGAGCGCATCCGGCGCCTTCAGTCGTAGCGCAGCACTTCGGCCGGCTGCAGACGCGACGCGCGCCGGGCCGGATACAGGGTCGCCAGCAGGCTCATCAGCAGGCCGGCACCGGCGACCAGCAGGACGTCGCTCGGCTTCAGCTCGGACGGCAGGTAGCTGACCGGGTAGACATCGCTGCGCAGCAGGTCGACCGCCAGCAGCCCCTCCAGTGCCGATACCAGCTGTGGCAGCGACAGCGCCAGCACGCTACCCAGTGCGGCACCGGCCCCGGCGCCGATCAGACCGATCAGGCCACCCTGGATCAGGAACACCCGCGTGACCTGAGCAGGACTCGCGCCGAGGGTGCGCAGTATCGCGATGTCGCCCTGCTTCTCGCCCACCACCAGCACCAGGGTCGCCACCACGTTGAAGGCGGCCACCGCGACGATCAGGAACACCAGGACGCTGACCAGGCGTTTCGACAGCTGGATCGCGTGGTACAGGTTGCCGTAGCTCCGCGTCCAGTCACCGATCAGGTATTCGCCGTTCAGGGCCTGCTGCAGCTGCGCCGCGATACGCGGTGCCGCGAACAGGTCGTCGACGCGCAGGCGCAGCCCGTCGACGCGCCCCTGCCGTGACATCAGGGCGTCGATGCCGGGCAGCGCTGCCAGCACCAGGGCCTGGTCGATCTCCGTGCCGGTGTCGAACAGGGCGGCGACGCGCATCCGCTGCAACCGGGGCACCGGCCGGCCGTCACCGCGCGCCTGCGGCAGCACCAGCACCGTGGTGTCGTCGAGCCCGACGCCGAGCCGATGCGCCAGTTCGCGGCTGATTGCAACGCCGTCGTCCATGTCGTCGAGGCGCGCCAGGTCACCGGCGACGACGTAATCGGGCAGGGCCGACACGGCCGCCTCGCTGGACGGATCGATCGCGTAACCGAGCACGGTCGTCACCTCGGCGCCGTTGACCAGCAGGCCTTCGAAGCGCAGGTACGGCGCCGCGGCAAGGACCCCGGGCTGCTCCACGAGCCGCTGCTGCTCGCGTCGCCAGTCGAGACCCTCGCGCACGGCGTACAGGGTGACCTGCGGTACGACCTGGAGGATGCGCTGGCGCAGCTCGCGATCGAATCCGTTCATGATCGACAGCACCACGATCAGCAAGGCGACCCCGAGCACCAGGCCCAGCATCGACAGCCGGGCGATGAACGCCACCAGGCTGCCGCGGCGGCCGCTCGTCGTGTAGCGCCAGGCGATGAAGCGGCCGATCTCAGAGCGCATGCAGCTGCCCGTCGCGCAGTTCGAGCACGCGGTCCATACTGCGCGCCAGGTCCGCCGCGTGGGTGACCACGACGAAGCCCGTGCCCAACTCGTCGTTGAGCCGACGCATCAGCGCCTGGATCGAGGCCGCGTTCTGCGCGTCGAGATTGCCGGTCGGCTCGTCCATCAGGACGCAGCGCGGTCCGGTGACCAGCGCGCGGGCGATCGCGACCCGCTGCCGTTCCCCGCCGGACAGTTCGCTCGGCCGGTGCGTGAGGCGCTCACCAAGGCCGACCGCATCGAGCATCCGCTCCGCCCGGGACAGGGCCTCGGCGCGTCGTTCACCACGAATCAGCAGCGGCATCGCGGCGTTCTCCGCGGCGGTGAATTCCATCATCAGATGGTGGAACTGGTACACGAATCCGAGTTTCCGATTGCGCAGCAGGCCGCGGCCTCTCTCGTCGAGGGCGTCCATCGCCTGACCGTCGACGCGTACATCGCCCGCGCTCGGCAGGTCCAGACCGCCGAGCAGGTTGAGCAGGGTGCTTTTTCCGGAGCCGGACTGCCCCATGATCGCCACCCGCTCGCCGGCGGCGACCGCCAGGTCCACGCCGCGCAGCACCTGCAAGGTTTCCGGCCCCTGGCGGTAGTCCTTGCGCAGCGCCGTGCAGGCCAGTACCGGTACCGGATCAGTCATGGGCGAGGAGTTCCGCAGGGCCAACCCGGGTAGCCCGCCAGGCCGGATACAGCGTGGCCAGAACCGTCAGCAGAACAGCGACCAGGCTGATCTGTACGACGTCCTGCCAGCGCAGCAATGACGGCAGGTAACTGATGAAGTAGACCCCCGGGTTGAACAGGCGGAACCCGAACAGGCCCTCGATCCAGGCGGTCACGGCACCAGCGTAGTGGGCCAGCGGTAATCCCATCGCCAGTCCCAGCAGCAGGCCGCTGCCGCCGAGCAGCATGCCGCGCGTCAGGAAGATCCCCATGATCTGCGAGCGCGACGCACCCAGGGTGCGCAGCACGGCGATCGCGCTGCGTTTCTCGGCGACCGTCATGGTCATGATCGAGACGATGTTGAAAGCGGCTACGGCGACCATCACCAGCAGCAGCAGGCCGATGACGCGCTTTTCCATGCGAATTGCCGCGAACAGGCTACCCTGGCTTTCGGACCAGTCGCTGGCCACAAACCCCTCGTCCAGGGCGCCTGCCAGCCGGGCCATCGCCGCCGGCGCCTGGCGGGGATCGTGGAACCACAGGCGCAGCTCGCGAGACGCATCGCGCCGCAGCAGGCGGGCCGCATCAAGGCGGTGCACGAAAGCGGTCGACGCGTCGACCTGGGCACCGACGCGAAACACCCCCACCACCTCGAACTGGGGCAGCACGCCGGCCGGGGACAGCACCAGCTCCGGCAGCACGACGGTCACACGATCGCCCGGCACGACACCCAGTTCGCGGGCCACCAGGCTGCCCAGGGCGATCCGGTACTCGCCGGGCCGCAACGCCGCGAGGCCGCCGTCGATGAAGAACGCGTCGAGGCCGCTGGCCGCCGCTTCGCGCTGCGGCTCGATGCCCTCGAGCTGCACGCCCTGGACCCGGCTGCCGGCGCTGAGCATGACCGCGGCACCGCTGAAGGGCGCCCGCGCGCGCAGGGCGCCCGTCGCATCGAGCCTCGCCTCGAGTTCGGACCAGGCGGCCTGCGCCTCGGCCGGCCCGCTGATCACCGCGTGCGGGGTGACCGCCAGGATGCGATCCCGCAGCTCCTGTTCGAAGCCGTTCATCACCGACAGCACGACGATCAGTGCCGCAACGCCCAGCGACATGGCGAGCAGGGCGACAGCGGAAACGAGGGAGGCGAAGCGATTGCCGCGCGGGAGCGCCGCGTAGCGCAGGCCGACGAAGAGCGGAAACGCGGCGAACATCGGCATAGTATACTCCAGGGCTCGAGCGCGTCCGCGATGGGGATCGAGCGATGGCCCGGGAAAACGCCCGAGATTACTTCCGCGTCGATTGCCAGGTGCTGCTGGGCATCCGGGACACCGGCGCGAGCCAGGTCCGCGGGACGACGCCGGACAGCTACTTTCCCGACAGCCACCACCTGAACCTGCTGCGTGACCTGAGCCAGATCGATCACGAGAACGCCCACCTGCTGCACGCGATCAACGACCGCGACCGCAACCTCAGTGCGTACCTCGCCGCCATCAACCGCAAGATCGACACCGTCGCTCGGCACCTCGTCTCGCAATTGCCGGCCGAGGTCGCCGGTTCCGAACAGACCGTTTCGCTGAGCGAGGGCGGCATTTCCTTCGTCGCCAGCCGCGCGCTCGAGGAAGGCAGCACCGTCGCCCTGCACCTGACCCTGCTGCCGAGCTACGTCGGACTGGCGAGCTTCGCCCGCATCGTCCACCGCGAAGCGCACGATGGCGGGTACCGCCTGTCGGCCTCTTTCGAAGGATTGGCCGAAGGCGACCGACAACTGCTGGCCCGACATGTGATGCAGGTCCAACTTGCGCAGCAGCGCAAGCGCAGTGTGCGCGATTGAACTAGACTGTCAGGACACACCGATGCGAATCGTCGCCGGAGCCCGGGTGGCTCGGCAGGAGGCAGACAGTACGATGTTCAGCACGCGCAGGATGATTCCCCTCCTGGCGCTGGCCGCGGCGGCCTTTGCCCTTCCCGCAGGCGCGGACCAGGTGCAGATTCCGGTCGGCTCGCAGGGCGCCGAGAAGGCCAGCGTCGAACGGCCGGGCCGCGGCACCCACCGCGATACGGTCGTGCGCCGCTACGGCCAGCCCCTCGCCAGTACCGACCCGGTGGGCGACCCGCCGATCTCGCGGCTCGAGTACGCGGACTTCTTCGTCTACTTCGAGTACGACCGCGTCATCCACACCGTGCTGCGTCGCGACGGCTGAGACCCGGCCGCGGTGCTGATCCTGGGCCACCGGGGCGCCCGGGGCGAGGCGCCGGAAAACACCCAGGCAGCCTTCGCCGCAGCCGTTGCCAGCGGCGCCGACGGTGTCGAACTGGACCTGCGGCTCGACGCCGACCAGCGCCTGCTGGTCATTCACGACGCCACCGTGGACCGGACCACCGACGGCAGCGGCCGGGTGCGCGAACTGTCCGCGGCGGCGCTGTCGCGCCTGGATGCCGGGCGGGGCCAGACAATCCCGACCCTTGCCGAGGTCCTGGCGGCGCACCCGACGCTCGGCGAGTTGCAGCTCGAGGTCAAGGCCCTGCCGGAAGCGGACCACCTGGCGATGATGCACGGTCTTGAAACCGTGTTCGACGACGCGCACTGGCGCAGCCGGGTGCGCGTCACCTCCTTCGATCGCGCCTTCCTGGCGAGTCTCGGCCGGCGCTGTCCGTCCTGGCCGCGGGGCCTGGTCAGCGAGGACACCGGGACCGACTCCCTGGATGCCGCCGAAGCGCTGGGGGTGGGCGCGCTGGTTTTGCGCCAGGACCTGTGGACCGCAGAGCTGGCGCGGCGCTGTCGCGGCGCGGGGCTGCATGCCTCGGCCTGGACGGTGAATGAATTCGAGGACCTGCGCCGCCTGGCGGACCTGCCGATCGACAGCGTCGTGACGGACTACCCGTCGCGCTGCCGCGCCTGGCTGCGCGAACTCGACGCGGCGTCGTAGGCCGGTCCGGAAGGCTGCTCCTCGTCGCAGCGGCTCCGGTCGCCGCCGCAGATCTCGCACTCGCCGTCGAGTCCGACATTGGCCAGCCCGCCGCAGGAACCCTGCAGCGGCTTGCGTCCCATCAGCACGCCGACGGCCATCCCGGCGACGATCAGCGCCAGGACCAGTATGCTCACGAAGATTTCCACCACTGCCTCAGGTCCTCACTGCAGGTATTGCTCGAAGGCCGCCGAGTAACGGGCCCGGTGCCCGTCACCGGGGCTGCGCTCGATCAGGTACACCGCCAGTCCCTCGCGCTCGGCGAGCGTCATCGCGGCGTCACCACCGAGCACCGTCAGCCCGGTAGCCAGCGCGTCGGCCCACGCGGCAGTGTCTGCCACCACGGTCACCGATGCCAGGCTGTGCGTCACCGGCCGGCCCGTTCTCGGGTCAATAGTATGCGACAGGCGCCGGCCGTCGACGACTCGAAAATTCCGATAGTCCCCGCTGGTCGCCACCGCCGCGTCACCGGCGCGTATGGCCTCGACGGGTGCGCCGCCGGACAGCTCCGGTGCTTCGATGCCGATCACCCAGCGGGAGCCGTCCGCCTTACGGCCTGCGCTGCGCAGCTCGCCACCGACTTCAAGCAGGTAGCCCGCCACGCCCAGTTGCTCGAGATAGGCCGCGGCCAGGTCCACCGCGTAGCCCTTGGCCACCGCAGACAGATCGATGCGCCGTGGCCCCGCCTTGCGCAGACCTGGCGGCTCGCTGCGCAGTTCGATCGCGTCGAAGCCGACGCCCGCTCGCGCGGCCTCCAGCGCCGCCGCATCCGGCTCGCCGTCTCCGGTTTCGACCGGCCCGAACCCCCACAGGTCGACCAGCGGGCCGACGGTCACGTCGAAGGCGCCGCCGGTGAGCCGCCAGGCCTCCCGCGACAGTTCCAGTACCTCGAGCGTCTCGCGTGACAGCGGCAGCCACTCCTCGGCCGGCGCGGCGTTGACCCGACTGAGTTCGGAATCGTCGAGCCAGGTCGACATCAGGGCGTTGACACGGTCGAGTCGGGCCTGCAGTTCCCGACGCAGTTCGGCGGCATCGACACCGGCGGGCGGCTGCACCACCGTGGCGCTCCAGGTGGTGCCCATGACTTCGCCGGCAATCCGGTGGGTGCCGTCGCCGGCACAGGCCACCAGCAGCAGGACGGTGGCGAGCAACGCCGTGAGACGGGCCCTGATCGCCGGGGCGTGACGGATCACCGGTCGCGGACCGGAGGCATCGGCGGCCTCAGCCGCCGAAGTCGTCGAGCATGATGTTCTCGGGCTCGACGCCGAGATCCTCGAGCATCTTGATCACCGCCGCATTCATCATCGGCGGCCCGCACATGTAGTACTCGCAGTCCTCCGGCGCCGGGTGGTCCTTGAGGTACTGCTCGTACAGCACGTTGTGGATGAACCCGGTGAGCCCGTCCCAGTTGTCCTCGGGCTGCGGGTCCGACAGCGCGATGTGCCACTCGAAGTTGTCGTTCTCCTCGGCCAGCTGGTCGTACTCGTCCTGGTAGAACAGCTCGCGCAGGCTGCGCGCGCCGTACCAGAAACTGATCTTGCGCTTGCTGTGCAGGCGTTTGAGCTGGTCGAACAGGTGCGAACGCATCGGCGCCATGCCGGCTCCACCGCCGATGAACACCATCTCCGCATCGGTTTCCTTGGCGAAGAACTCTCCGAACGGACCGAACACGCGCAGCCTGTCGCCGGGCTTGAGGTTGAACACGTAGGAGGACATCTTGCCGGGCGGTATGCCCTTCGAACCCGGCGGCGGCGTGGCGATACGGATGTTGAACTTGAGGATGCCTTTCTCGTCGGGATAGTTGGCCATCGAGTAGGCGCGGATGATCGATTCGTCGATGGTCGAGCTCAGGTTGAAAAAGCCGAACCGCTCCCAGTCGCCGCGGTACTCCTCGGCGACGTCGAAGTCCTTGAAGTGCACCGTGGACGGCGGCGCTTCCAGCTGAACGTAGCCGCCGGCGCGGAAATCGACCTCCTCGCCCTCCGGCAGCTTCAGGGTCAATTCCTTGATGAAGGTCGCGACGTTGTCGTTGGAGACGACCTCGCACTCCCATTCCTTGACGCCGAAGAACTCCGGATCGACGTGAATCTTCATGTCCTGCTTGACCGCCACCTGGCAGGACAGACGCCAGTTGTCGCGGATCTGGCCGCGGGTGAAGTGGCCGGCCTCGGTCGGCAGGATCGAGCCGCCGCCCTCGATGACCTGGCACTTGCACTGGGCGCAGGTGCCGCCGCCGCCGCAGGCCGACGACAGGAAGATGCCACGGTCGGCGAGCGTGTTGAGCAGCTTGCCGCCGGCCGGCACGGAAATCGACTTGTCGGGATCGTCGTTGATCTCGATCGTGACGTTGCCGGTACTGACCAGTCGGGAACGGGCGAACAGGATCAGTGCGACGAGCGCCATGACCACGACCGTGAACATGGTGACGCCGGCGACGATGGTTCCGCTGTCTATCATCGAACTACCTCTTCAATGCTGACGATTACAGGGAGATGCCACCGAAGGACATGAAGCCGAGAGACATCAGACCCACCGTGATGAAGGTGATACCCAGACCCTGCAGGCCATCCGGCACGTCGCTGTACTTCAGTTTTTCGCGGATGCCGGCCAGTGCGACGATCGCCAGCGCCCAGCCGAATCCCGAGCCGAGACCGTAGACGAGGCTCTCGCCGAAGCCGTAGTCGCGCTCGACCATGAACAGGGAGCCGCCGAGGATCGCGCAGTTCACGGTAATCAGCGGCAGGAACACGCCGAGCGCGTTGTACAGGGCCGGCACGTACCTGTCGAGGAACATCTCGAGAATCTGCACCATCGCGGCGATGACGCCGATGTAGCTCAGGAAGCCGAGAAAGCTCAGGTCCAGTTCCGGCAGTCCCGCCCAGGCCAGCGCGCCGTCCTTGAGCAGGTACTGGTAGATCAGGTTGTTGGCCGGCACCGTGATCGTCTGTACGACGATGACCGCCACGCCGAGGCCGATCGCGGTCTCGATCTTCTTCGACACCGCGATGAACGTGCACATGCCGAGGAAGTAGGCCAGCGCCATGTTCTCGATGAACACGGAGCGGATGAACAGACTGAGAAACTGTTCCATCAGACGGCCTCCCGAGGCTTGGTCTGCGGCGACAGCTCGAAGTCCGGCGCCTCGACCTGCTCCTTGTGCCAGCTGCGCACCAGCCAGATGAACAGGCCGATGATGAAGAAGGCACTCGGCGGCAGCAGCAACATGCCGTTGCCGACATACCAGCCGCCGTTCTCGACCAGGGGCAGCACCTCGTAGCCGAGCAGCGTGCCCGAGCCGAACAGTTCGCGGATGCTGCCGACGAAGACCAGCACCACGCTGTAGCCCAGGCCGTTACCGAGTCCGTCGAGAAAGCTGGGCCAGGGCGGATTTTTCATCGCGAAGGCCTCGGCACGGCCCATCACGATGCAGTTGGTGATGATCAGGCCGACGAACACCGAGAGCTGCTTGGCGATCGAGTAGGCGAAGGCCTGCAGGATCTGGTCGACGACGATCACCAGCGAGGCGATGATCACCATCTGCACGATGATGCGGATGCTGCTCGGCACGCGGTTGCGCACCAGCGACACGCCGACGTTGGCGAAGGCGCACACCGCCGTGAGCGCCGCGCACATCACCAGCGAGGTCTCGAGGCTGGTGGTGACCGCCAGCGCCGAACAGATCCCCAGGATCTGCAGCGCGATCGGGTTGTTCTTGAATACCGGGTCGAACAGGATGTCTCGGGTCTTGGCCATCAGGCTTGCCCCTCCTTCAGGTTGTCCAGGAACGGACCGAAGCCCCGCTCCCCGAGCCAGTACTGAACCATGTTGGTGACGCCGCGGGAGGTCAAGGTCGCCCCCGACAGGCCGTCTACCCGATGCTCTCGATTCGGCGCATCGGGGCTGACCTTACCCTTGGCGACCTGCAGGGCGACGTCTCCGTCCGCGTCGTAGATTTCCTTGCCCTGCCACTGCGCCTTCCACGATGGGTTGTCCACCTCGCCGCCGAGACCGGGCGTTTCCTTGTGGTCGTAGAAACCCAGCCCCGCCACGGTCTTGCCGTCGCCCTCCACGGCCATGTAGCCGTAGAGCGTACCCCACAGACCGTAGCCATGCACGGGCAGCACGACCTTGCTGATGCGGCCCTCGTCCTCGAGCAGGTAGGCCAGGGCATACCGGGCGCGGCGCTTGATACCGGCGATGTCCTTGCCGGATTCGATCGCCTTCGACAGGGCCGGATTCCGCGACGCCGCGCGCTGATCGTAGGTCATTGGGTCAATGCCCAGTTCCGCGAGCTTCTCGTCACTGACGAACTCGCCGCTTTCGAGGTCGACGATCCGCACGTCGAACTGCTCGAACAGGCGGCGCACGTCGGCGCTGGTGTGCACGCCCTCCTGGTACAGGCCGGCCGCCGCGAGGATGTTGCGGTTACGGTCGAGCAGCTTGTTCGCGGTCTGCATCGGCTTGAGCAGCACGGCGGAGCCGGCGACGATAACCGAGCAGACGATGCACAGAACGAGCGCGACGGTGATCGTATTGGCGATCGAGTCCTTGTCAGACGGCATGGCGCGCCAACCTCCGCTTGATGTTGTTCTGCATGACGAAGTGGTCGAACAGCGGCGCGAACAGGTTCGCGAACAGGATCGCCAGCATCATGCCCTCGGGGAAGGCCGGGTTGACCACGCGTATCAGCATCACCATCACGCCGATCAGCACGCCGAACCAGAAGCGCGCCGTCTCGGTCATCGGTGCCGAAACCGGATCGGTGGCCATGAACACGGTGCCAAAGGCCCAGCCGCCGAGCACGAAGTGCCAGTAGAACGGCAGGTTGAACATCGGATTGGTATCGGAGCCGATCGCGTTGAACAGCAGCCCCATCGCCAGGGTGCCCACCGTGACGCCGAGCATGATTCGCCAGGACGCCACGCCGGTCCACAGCAGGATCAGGGCGCCGATCAGGATCATCAGCGTCGAGGTCTCGCCGATGCTGCCCTGCATGTTGCCGACGAAGGCGTCGAAGAAGGTCAGCGCCTGGCCGTACGGGGTCATGATCGCGTCCGGGCCGCCTGCCGCCGCCTGCGCCAGCGGGGTGGCGCCACTGAAGCCGTCTACGGCGGTCCACACCGAGTCACCCGACAGCTCCGCCGGGTAGGCGAAGAACAGGAAGGCGCGACCGGTCAGCGCCGGGTTCAGGAAATTCTTGCCGGTACCGCCGAACACCTCCTTGCCGATCACCA
>CAZOUC010000037.1:0-11450 GCA_964582825.1 uncultured Enterobacteriaceae bacterium
GCATCGCGCGCAGCTGGGCGAGGAAGATCTCCGGGTGGTCCAGGGTCAGTCGGATGCCGCGCCAGCCCAGGAACGGGTTGTCCTCGCGGATCGGGAAGTAGGGCAGGGCCTTGTCGCCGCCGACGTCGAGGGTACGCATCGTCACCGAACGCGGCGCGAAGATCTCGAGGTGTTCCCGGTAGATCTGGCGCTGCTCCTCTTCAGTCGGGAAGCGCTCGCGGATCAGGAACGGCACCTCGGTGCGGTACAGGCCAACGCCCTCGGCACCGCGGCCCATCGAACGGACGACCTCGCTCATCAGGCCGGTATTGAGCATCAGCGGAACCGGACAACCGTCCCGGGTTTCCGCTGGCTGGTCGACGAAACTCTCGAGATCGCGGCGCAGTAACTGTTCTTCGACGCAGATCGCCTGGTACTGTGCCAGCAGGTCCTCCGCGGGTTCTGACAGAACCCGGCCCTGGTACCCGTCGACGACCAGGGTGCTGCCGTCCATGCGCGTGAACGGCAGATCGACCGCCCCCATGACCGTCGGCACGCCCATCGCCCGCGCCAGGATGGCCACGTGCGAATTGGCCGAACCGGTGACGGACACGATGCCGGCGAGCCGCCCTTCCGGCACCTCGGCGAGCAGCGACGCGGGGATTTCCTCACCGATCAGCACCGTCGGCTCGGGCCAGCTGCGGGCGTCGCGGTCACCGACCTGCAGCTGGGCAAGAACGCGGCGACCGAGGTCGCGCAGGTCGACGGCGCGGTCGCGGATGTAGGGGTCGTCCATTCTCTCGAAGGTGCGCACGTGCTCCAGCAGCACCTGGCTGACGGCACCCTGGGCCCAGTTGCCGCCCTGAATCAGCGCCACGACCTCGTCGAGCAGCGCGCCGTCCTCGAGCAGCATGCGGTAGGCGTCGAACAGGGCCAGTTCCTCCGGGCCGACGCGCTGCACCAGCTCGTCGCGCAGGCCCAGGATCTCGTCGCGCACCCGCGCCACCGCGGCCTGGAACAGGGCGATTTCGGCCGCGGGATCGTCCGTACGCCGCTCAGGAACCGATTTGAGCTCGGAGGGCGGCGTCACCACCACCGCCGTGCCGATACCGATGCCGGGCGCGCCGCTGACGCCGCGGATGCTGACCACGCGGCCCGCTCGGCTCTGCATCTGCTCGACGACCTCGCCGGTGACGCCGGCGTGCGCGATCGCACCTGCGAGCTGCGCCGATACCGTCAGCAGGAACGCCTCTTCGTCTTCACTGAAGCGGCGCTGCGCACGCTGCTGGACCACGAGGACGCCGAGCACCCGGCGATGGTGAATGATCGGTACACCGAGGAAAGCCTTGAACGGCTCCTCGCCGATGCCCTTGATCAGTTGGAAACTCGGGTGCGACTCGGCATCCTCGAGGTTCACCGGCTCCTCGCGCTGGGCGACGAGGCCGATCAGACCCTCGCCGACCGCGAGGCTGGCGCGCCCCTCGAGATCCTCGTTGAGGCCCTCGGTGGCCATGAACATGAACCGGTCGGAGGCCTCGTGGTACAGGTACACCGAGCACACCTCGGTACCCATCGCCTCGCGTACGCGCCGCACGATGGTGCGCAGGGTCTCCTGCAGGTCACGCGCGGTGCTGACCTCCTGCACGATGCTGCGCAGGCTGCGGAACATGTTCCGGCCGGACTCCGGCTCAGCGTAGAGCATCGCTGACCAGTCTGCTGTGGCTGGGGGCGAGTTCGCGCATCGCGCGCCGGTACACGTCACGCTTGAAGGCAACGATCTGCGTCAGGGGGTACCAGTAGCTGACCCAGCACCACTCGTCGAATTCCGGCTTGCCGCACGCGTCCGTGCGCACCTTGTCGTCGGGCGCCAGCATCCGCAGCAGGTACCACTTCTGCTTCTGGCCAACGAAGTGGGGGTCGCTGTTGCGGCGCTTGAGGTGGGGCGGCAGGCGATAGCGCAGCCACGACGACGTGGACGAGACGATGGTCACGTCCTCCGGCTCGAGGCCGATCTCCTCGTACAGCTCACGGTACAGGGCGTCATCCGGCTTCTCGCCCTGCTGCAGGCCGCCCTGCGGGAACTGCCACGAGCTCTGGCCGCGCCGGCGCGCCCACAGCACGCCACCGCGACTGTTGGCGAGGACGATGCCCACATTAGCACGAAAGCCCTGCTCGTCGATCATTTGCTGCGTCTCCTTGCGCGGCTATTGTTCCACAAAAGCCGCGTGGAATGACGCCTGCCGGCGGCGACCGGAACCGCCGCGGCGACCGAGAGCGGGCTGTCAGTCGTCGCTGTCCTCGTCGCAGACGGCCTGATAGCCCTCGGCGTCGAGCATGGCCTCGACTTCCGCAGCATCCTCGGGCCGGAGCTTGTAGAACCAGCCGTCGCCGTAGGGATCGGAATTCACCAGCTCGGGGCTTTCCTCCAGGGCGTCGTTGACGGCGACCACCTCGCCGGCCACCGGTGCGTAGACGTCCGATGCCGCCTTGACCGATTCGACCACGCCGGCCTCGTCGCCGGCGCCGAGCGTGATGCCGAGTTCCGGGAGTTCGACGAAGACGACGTCACCGAGCGAGGACTGGGCGTGGTCCGTAATACCTACGGTCACGAGTCCCTCCGCATCGAGCTGGGCCCACTCGTGGGTCACCGTGTATCTGAGGTCGGTCGGAATGTTGCTCATCGATGCTCCCCCGGGGCGCTGACCAGCCGATCGGCAGTAGCGGAAATTCTACAGGGGCCGGGTCGGACAGGCTACAGACCCATGGCTTCCTGCATGAAGCGGCGCTTGATCGCCGCGTGGCGAGACACCAGGTCGAGTCCGGCATTGCGCAGCAGGCGCAGGCTCATCGACGTCTCGCCGAACAGCCATTGGAACCCGCGCATGCTCTCGAGCATCAGGCGGTTCTGCGCGACCCGCCGACGCTGGTAGCGGCCGAGTAGCGCGGGCTCGCCCGGGGCCAGACCACGGTCGCGACCGCGCCGGAGCTCTTCGGCGAGCACCGCTACGTCCCGCAGGCCGAGGTTGATGCCCTGCCCGGCGAGCGGGTGGATGCTGTGCGCCGCGTCGGCAACCAGCGCCAGGCCGGGGCCGGTGTAACGCCGGGCGTGGCGCTGCCAGAGTGGAAACGCGCGCCGCACCGACACCGCCTCGACACCGCCGAGGCGGCGCTCCGAGGCGGCGTCCAGAGCCCTGGCGAAGCCCGCGTCATCGAGCGCCAGCAGACGCGCCGCCTCGTCGCGGTCGGCCGACCAGACCAGGGAGCAGTGCCGCCGGTCGGCGGGTGCACCCAGCGGCAGCAGGGCGAGCGGACCGGTCGGCAGGAAACGCTGCCAGGCGGTGCCGCGGTGCTCCCGCTCGAGGCGCACCGTGGCGACGATGGCGTCCTGCCGACAGTCCTGTTCCACGCAGTCGATGCCCGCCAGCTGGCGCAGGCGGGACCTTGCGCCGTCGGCGCCCACCACCAGCCCGGCACGCAGACGGCGCCCGCTGGTCAGTTGCAGCACGGCCGAGTCGTCCAGCGCCTCGACCGCGTCCTGCTGGAACCAGCTCAGGCCGGGCGCCGACTGCAGGGCGGCGTGCAGGGCGGCCACGACTCGCCGGTTCTCGACAATGTGCCCGAGAGCCGAGACGCCGACCTCGGCCGCCTCGAAACCCACGCTGCCGCTGCCGTCCGCATCCCAAACCCGCATCGCCTGGTAGGCGCCGCGCGCCGCAGCGTCGATGCGCGACCAGGCGCCGAGCGCGTCGAGCAGGCCAGTCGAGGCCGGTGACAGGGCGCTGACGCGGCTGTCCACGTCGTGCAGGTCGGCAGGCAACGCGGGCATCGCCGTCGCCTCGCCCGGATCCACCAGTGCGACCCGGTAGCCCAGGCCGAGACAGGCCAGCGCGGCGGCACTGCCGGCTATGCCGGCGCCGACCACCAGGACATCGAAGGCGGCGCCGTCGCTCAAGGGCGCAGCCCGGTCGCGAAGTCGACGAAGCGCCGGCGCCAGGCGGGCACCAGGTCGAGGCCGACCAGGCCGAGGTCGCGGCCCAGGCCGAGCACCCAGTCGCGGTCCTCGAACAGGCGCGGCAGCCAGTCACTGAACGCGGCGGTCTGCCACTGGTCGGGCGCCTGCCGCCGGGCATACTCGGCCAGCAGGGCCGGGTCGCCAGGCGACGCGCCGGCGGCGAGCCCGTCACGCAGGCAACTCGACAGCGCGTCGACATCACGCAGGGACAGGTTGAACCCCTGGCCGGCGACCGGATGCAGGGTGTGCGCGGCGTTGCCGAGCACGACCAGGCCCGGGCGGTATGTCTCGCGCACCCGGGTCAGGCGCAGCGGGTAGCGCTGCCTCGAACCGATCGTCTCGAAGCGGCCCGCGCGGTAGCCGAAGCGCCGCTGCAGGCGGCGCCGGAACTCGTCGTCGTCGAGCGTCGCCAGCGCTTCGCTGGCCTCGCTGCGCGTCACCCAGACCAGGGCGCTGCGGCTGCGTCCGTCCAGCGGCGGCAGCGGCAGCAATGCCATCGGTCCTTCGTCGGTGAAGCGCTCGTAGGCCATGCCGCCGTGGTCACGGCCGTGGGCGACGTTGGCGATCACGGCACCGCGGTCGTAGTCCCTGACCTCGTGGCCGATGCCGAGAGCGCGGCAGCTCGTCGAGTCGGCGCCGTCGGCGACGACCACCAGCGCGACCTGCAGGACCGCGGCGTCGCCGTCCGCGTGTTCGAGGCGCAGGGTCCAGCCGTCAGGGCCCGGCCGGAATTCGCGCACCGCGCTGCGCGTGCGTAGCGTCACCGTGGCACGGTCCTGCAGTGCCTGGTACAGGACACGACCGAGCCAGGGGTTCTCGGCCACGTGGCCGAGCGCGGCGCGACCCTGTTCCGTCGCGTCGAGCGTCACCGAGCCGAAACGCCCGCGGTCGGACACGTGGATGCGCCGGATCGGCTCGGCCCGCTCGGCGAGCCGGGTCCACAGACCGAGCTCGGCGAACAGCGCTTCGCTCGACAGGGACAGGGCCGTCGAACGCGCGTCGAAACTGGGATGCCAGCGCTCGGCGGCGGGCGGCGCCTGGGCCTCGATCACGGTGATTCTCAATGCCGTGCGAGCGGCGAAGGCGAGGGCGAGACTGGCACCGACCAGGCCTCCGCCGACGATCGCGACGTCGCAGCGTTCGACGCGATTCACGCCGCCGACCGCTCGCGCATCAGCGCCTCGACCTCGTCGACCGCCTTCGGCACATCGCCGCTGAGCACCTGGCGGCCGCCGCGGGTGACGAGCACGTCGTCCTCGATGCGGATGCCGATGCCGCGCCACTTGCGCGCCACGCTGCTGTCGTCGCGCGGTATGTAGAGGCCCGGTTCGACGGTCAACACCATTCCGACCTCGAGCTCGCGCCACTGGTCACCGACCTTGTAGTCGCCGACATCGTGCACGTCGAGACCGAGCCAGTGACCGGTCTTGTGCGGGTAGTAGGGCCGCAGCGCCTCGAGCTCGACCAGCTCGTCGACCTCGCCGTCGAGCAGCCCCAGGTCGACCAGGCCCGCCGTCAGCACGCGCGCGGCCTCTTCGTGTGGCCGGTTCCAGTGATGGCCGGGGCGCACGGCACGGATCGCCGCCTGCTGCGCGGCCAGCACCAGTTCGTACAGCGCCTGCTGCTCGGCACTGAATCGTCCCGAGACCGGGAAGGTCCGGCTGATATCCGCGGCGTAGCCCTCGAGCTCGCAGCCGGCGTCGATCAACACCAGGTCGCCGTCGCGCAGGCGGTCGGCATTGCTGACGTAGTGCAGGATGCAGGCGTTGGCGCCACCGGCGACGATGCTGTTGTAGGCGGGTGCGCGAGCGCCGCTGCGGCCGAACTCGTAGAGCAGTTCGGCCTCCAGCTGGTACTCGTAGCAGCCGGGCCGGCAGGCCAGCATGGCCCGGCAATGCGCCGCCGCCGAAATCTCGGCGGCGCGGCGCATGACGCGACGCTCCGCCGCGCTCTTGAACAGCCGCAGTTCGTGGAGCAGGTGATCGAGGTCGAGGAATTCGCCCGGCGGATGTGCGCCGGTCGCTTCCTTGGCGCGGATCGAGTTCACCCAGGTCATCACCTGCCGGTCGAAGTCGGCGTGCTTGCCCATCGCGTAGTAGACGCGCTCGCGGCCCTCGATCAGACCCGGCAGGATGTCGTCGATGTCGCCGACCGGGAAAGCGTCGTCGGCGCCGTAGCGACGGCAGGCGCCCTCGGGGCCCGCCCGCCGGCCGTCCCACATTTCCTTGACCGGGTCGCGGTCCTGGCAGAACAGCAGGAACTCGCCGTGACGGCGGCCCGGCACCAGCACCAGCACCGCGTCCGGCTCGTCGAAGCCGCTCAGGTACCAGAAATCGCTGTCCTGGCGAAACGGGTACTCGCTGTCGCGGTTGCGCAGGCAGCGCCGCGCCGACGGCACGATGGCGATGCTGTCGGGCTCCATCAGCGCCATCAGCTCACGACGCCGACGGGCGTACTCGGTGGCGCTGATGCGCGGTCTCGGCGACTCGCTCATGGCTCGATCGGGCTTTCCTGGGGATACCGACGGGCGTACGTCGGGCGGCTTCACATTGACCACTTTCTGGACCGCAACTATAGTACTCAATGCGCCACCGGCTTGAACACATCCAATGGAAAATCAACAGCTTAAAGCGCTCGAAGAGCGTGTCGACGAACTCATCCGCCTGTGTGCGCACCTGGACCAGGAGATCAAGACCCTGAAGGCCAGCGAACGCATGCTGCGTGAAGAGCGTGCCAAGCTGCAGCGCAAGACCGAGGACGCGCGCTTCAAGGTCGAGTCGATGATCACCCGCCTCAAAGCCCTGGAGCAGGATTGATGGCCACCGAGACGCTGACGGTCAAGATCCTGGACCGCGACTTCCAGGTCGCCTGTCCGGCGGAGGAGCGCGACGCGCTGCTCGAGTCGGCACGCTACCTCGATGAGAAGATGCGCGGCATCCGCCAGGGCGGCAAGGTCATTGGCCTCGAGCGCATCGCCGTGATGGCGGCGCTGAACATCACCTATGAAATGCTGCAGCAGGCCGAGCGCGCCGACCGCGGCACGGCCGACGTCGAGCATGAACTGCAGCGCCTGATCGGCAAGGTCGACGACACCGTCAACCGCTACCGGCAGATGGAAATCTGACCGGCGGCGTCCCTACACCGGTGCCCGGACGGCACGTTATACTGCAGTCGATTCCCTGGTCTATTGGCGAGCTGGTTAGTCCTCGAGCCGATAAGCACCACCCAGGGGGCTTCCTAGTCGGCATCGGTGTGCACGTCCGCGAGTCGGAAAGCCTGAGATGTCGCAGGGGCCACCGCCTTGAACCGATGGGTTCAAGGGCGAATCCGGCAGCGGTAGCCCGGGGAGTCTTTGTTTCATGAGCGTCGCGCTGACGGACCTGCGGCGGCAATTGCGCAGCCGGCGCGCGGCGCTGCCGGCCGGCTGGCGGCGCGAGGCCGGCCGCCGCCTGGTGCGCAACCTGCGCCGCGAGCCCCTGTTCTGGCGCGCGCGCCGCATCGCCTTCTATATCAGCAGCCGCGGCGAACCCGATCTCGCAGACCTGCTCACGCAGACCGAGCGCGCCGGCAAGTCCTGTTTCCTGCCCGTGATCCGTCCGGGCCGGCGACTCGCCTTCGTACGCTGGCGTACCGGCGAACCCCTGCACAGCAACCGCTTCGGCATTCCCGAGCCCCGCTTCAGCAGCCGCGCGGTGGCGCGAACCTGGTCGATCGACCTGGTTCTGGTGCCGCTGGTCGCCTTCGACGCCGAGGGAAGGCGGCTGGGCATGGGCGGGGGTTTCTACGATCGGACCCTCGCCTGCCGGCGCCAGGGCGCAGGGACGCCCGGGCCGCGCCTGTGCGGCGTCGCCTGGCAGTGGCAGGAAGTCCAGCGCCTGCCGGAACGCGCCTGGGACGTGCCCCTCGACGCGGTGGTCACCGAGATCGGCTGCCATCACTTCGCTTCGCGGCAGCAGCCTGTCGACGGCCCGTGAACCCGAGTCCGGCAGACGGCTAGGCGAGAAAGTCGCGGTAGGCCGGGTTTTCGGTCTCGTCCCAGTAGTCGAAGACCTGCTGCGTTTTTGCCAGCTCACGGAAGAACGCGGCGACCCGGGACCGTTCGGCGGCATCGACCTGGAATCCGACCAGCACGCGCGCGAACGCCGAGCCGTGATTGCGGTAGTGGAACAGCGAGATGTTCCAGCGCTGGCCGATGCCGTTGAGGAAATTGAGCAGCGCCCCGGGCCGCTCCGGAAACTCGAAGCGGTAGACTACCTCGCTGCCGGCGTCGGGCCCCGGGTGGCCGCCGACCATGTATCGGATGTGCAGCTTGGCGACTTCGTTGTCGGTGAGATCGTCGACCCGGTAGCCGTGTTCCTCGAGTTCGGCGATCAACTGTTCGCGGTCGCCATTCTGGGGAGTCACCTGCACGCCGACGAAGATGTGTGCACTGCGCGCGTCGCTGTAACGGTAATTGAACTCGGTGATGCCGCGCCGCCGGCCGATCACGCTGCAAAAGCGGCGGAAGCTTCCCTTCTGCTCGGGGATCACCACACCAAGCACGGCCTCGCGCTTCTCTCCGATCTCGGTGCGCTCGGAGATGTAGCGCAGGCGGTCGAAGTTGGTGTTGGCGCCGCTGGCGATCGCCAGCAGGGTGCGGCCTTCGCAGCGCTCCCGCTCGACATACTTCTTGAGGCCCGCCACGGCGAGCGCGCCGGCCGGCTCGGCGATCGAGCGGGTATCCTCGAAGATGTCCTTGATCGCGGCGCAGATCTCGTCGGTGTTGGCGGTGACCACGTCGTCGACGAGGTGGCGGATGACCCGGAAGTTCTCCTTGCCCACCTGGGCCACCGCGGTGCCGTCGGCGAACAGGCCGACGTGCGACAGCACGACGCGCCGGCCGCGGCGCAGCGCCGCCTGCAGGCAGGCTGCGTCGTCGGGCTCGACGCCGATCACCTTGACTTCGGGACGCACGTACTTGATGTAGGCCACCACGCCGGCGAGCAGGCCGCCGCCGCCGACCGGCACGAATACCGCGTCGAGCGGACCGGTCACCTGGCGCAGGATCTCCATGCCGACGGTGCCCTGGCCGGCGATCACGTCCGGATCGTCGTAGGGATGCACGAAGGTCAGGCCCTTGCTGGCGATCAGCTCGCGGGCGTGCGCGGCCGCCTCGTCGAAGGCGTCGCCGTGCAGCACGACGCGGGCGCCGCGATCGCGCACCGCGTTGACCTTGATGTCCGGTGTCGTGCGCGGCATGACGATCGTCGCCGGGATGCCCAGGCGCTCCGCCGCCAGCGCGACCCCCTGGGCGTGGTTGCCGGCCGAGGCCGCGATCACGCCGCGCCGCCGCGCCTCGGGGTCGAGGCGCACGATCTTGTTGTAGGCGCCGCGCAACTTGAACGAGAACACCTCCTGCAGGTCCTCTCGCTTGAGCAGCACCGCATTGCCGAGGCGGCGCGACAGCAGCCTTGCCGCGTCGACGGGCGACTCGACGGCGACGTCGTAGACGCGGGCGTCGAGGATTTTCTTGATGTAACTCTTGGGCATGCCGGGTCTCGTAACGGCGCGTATCGGGCAAAACAGCGCGCAAGCTTAACCGCTTTGCCGCACCGCCCGCACGAGGCTGGTAGAATCGCATGCTGTTTTTCCCGCGGTGCTCGCGATGACGACCCAGGACGAACGCAAGCGACGGGTGGCCGAGGCGGCCCTCGACTATATCCGGCCGCGGCTCGAAGACGACAGCGTGATCGGTATCGGCACCGGCAGCACGGCCAACTGCTTCATCGACGCGCTGGCCCGCATCCGGGGGGAGATCCAGGCCACCGTCGCCAGTTCGGAAGCCTCGGCGGCGCGCCTGCGCGAACACGGCATCCCGGTGCTCGATCTCAACGCGGTCAGCGAAGTGACCTTCTACGTCGACGGCGCCGACGAGGCCAACCCCGAGCTGCAGCTGATCAAGGGCGGCGGCGCGGCGCTGACGCGCGAGAAGATCGTCGCCGCCGTAGCCCGGGAGTTCGTCTGCGTGGTCGACGACAGCAAGCTCGTCGACACCCTGGGCAATTTTCCGCTGCCGGTCGAAGTGATTCCGATGGCGCGCAGCCACGTCGGGCGGCAGCTGCTGCTGCTCGGCGGCGACCCGGTGTACCGGGAAGGCGTCGTCACCGACAACGGCAACATCATCATCGACGTGCACGACTTTCCGGTGGCCGACCCGTTGGCGGTCGAAGCGGCCATCAACAACATCGTCGGCGTCGTGACCAACGGCCTGTTCGCGGCGCGGCCGGCAGACCGGCTGCTCATCGGCACCGGCAGCGGCGTCGAGACGCGGCTGCGCAGCGGCGCCTAGTCGGCGAGAATCCGCGTCTCCACTTCCAGCACGCCGTCGAGGCACAGTTCCAGCCGGTCGTTCGCGACCAGCGGACCGACACCGGCCGGGGTACCGGTGAGCAGCAGGTCGCCGGGCCAGAGACTGAACGCGGCAGCGGCCTCGCGCAGCAGGGCCGTGAACGACGCGATCATCAGGGCGCTGTCACCGTGCTGGCGCAGTTCACCGTTGACGTGCAGGCTGAACGCGTAGCGCGCATCAGCGGCCAGTCCATCCGGCAAGGGCAGGAAGGTACTCACCGGGCAGGCCCGATCGAATCCCTTGGCCCGCTCCCAGGGCTGCCCGTCGCGCTTGAGCGCGTCCTGTTCGTCGCGCAGGGTCAGGTCCAGCGCCAGACCCAGTCCGCCGACGCTGCGGCGCAGCGCCTCGTCCGAGTCGCCGTCGGGCCTTGCGCTGATCAGCAGGGCGATTTCCAGTTCGTGGTGCACGGCGCCCCGATGCCCGGGCAGCAGCAGGGCCGGCGCCAGGTCGCAGACGGCCGAGGGCGGCTTGATGAACAGCAGGGGCCGCTCGGGAACCGGGTTGTCCAGTTCCTGCGCGTGCGCGACGTAATTGCGGCCGACGCAGACCGCCTTGCCGACCGGCAGGCCGATGCGGGTGCCGTCCAGCCAGCCGTGGCGATACCCGCCGGTACCGAAGCGCCGTCGTGCCGACGGCGCCTGGCGCCAGCAGCGGCGCCGGCGGCGGTGCTGCTCCGCGTCCGCGAAGCGCTCGAAGCGTCGCTGGAAGGCCTGCCGAGTGTGCCGCATGCGCTGCTGCAGGCCGGTCAGCAGTTCGGTGACCAGCTCGCGGCGCCGCACGGAGGCCGGCACGGTGTCCGTGGCGCCGGGACGGAAGTCCTCGAGCAGCGCGATGTGGGTGGCGTAATCCTGGTAATCGCCGAGCACGTTCTGCAGGCGCCGCAGCCGCCGCGACGCCTCGTCGACGAGGTCGGCCGGGTACAGGCCGGCGAACACCTCGAGCAGGTAGCGCAGTTTCTTGCAGCGCTTGCGCAGTTCGTGCAGGCGCTCGGCCGGGTCGTCCGGCCCGATCCGGCGCCCGGGCCGAATCACCCGGCGGTAGGCGCGCCACAGCGCGGCGTCGGCGAACGGC
>CAZOUC010000038.1:0-11445 GCA_964582825.1 uncultured Enterobacteriaceae bacterium
CGTGAAGGCCGCGGTGGACAGCCCGAGGGGCAGCAGGCGCAGCAGGTTGCTGCGGATTTCGGCGGCGACGCCGATATCGGCGAGCAGCGACAGGGAGCTCAGGTAGGTGCTGACTACGGCGCCGACACCGAGCAGGATCGGACCGAGACTGAGGATCGCCCAGTACAGCAGGAAGCTCGACAGGCCGCGGCGGTGCTCGCCGGTGCGCCAGATGCGGTTGAAGGTCTTTTCGATGTTCTTGAGCATCAGGTACGCCGATGCGATCAGGATCAGGATTCCGGCGACCGACAGGCGCCGCGCCTGGTTGGCGAACTGCAACAGGTAGTCGCGGACCTCGGCGCCGGTGGCCGGCAGCAGGTACTGGAAGATCAGGTTCTCGAGCCGACCCTGCAGGGAGCGGAATTCGGGGATCGCGGACAGGATCAGGAAGCTGACCGTCAGCAGCGGCACGACCGCGAACAGGGTCAGGTAGGTCAGCGCGGCGGCGCTTTCCTGGCAGCGGTCTGCCAGCAGCTGCCGCCACAGGTAGCGCAGGAAGTCGATCGCTCCCTGCGCGCGCGCGGACCATGCGTCGGCGTTGATGCGCACTCCGTGTTCTCCGCTCCAGGACCTCCGGAAGATACCGCGCCGGCGCCAGGGCTGCAAAAAGGACCGCCGTGCTGACGCGCTATACTGGCAGGCCGACGCGGCGCGCGGCCGTGATCGGGCGTCGCAGCGGACAGCATAGATGAGTGCACAGCAACCTTACGTCCTGGTCCTGTACTACAGCCGCAACGGTCACACGGCGCGCCTGGCACGCGAGATCGCGCTCGGCGTCGACTCGGTGCCGGGAATCCGCGCCGAGCTGCGCACCGTACCTGCGGTATCGACTGTCTGCGAAGCCACTGAAGAGGACATTCCCGAACAGGGTCCCTTGTACTGCACCGAGGAAGACCTGCGCCACTGCGCCGGTCTGATCGTGGGCAGTCCGACCCGCTTCGGTAACATGGCCGCTCCCATGAAATACTTTATCGACGGCACATCGAGTCTGTGGATGAGCGGCGCGCTGATCGACAAGCCGGCGGCTGCGTTCACGTCGACGTCGAGCCTGCACGGCGGCCAGGAGGCCACCCTGCTGTCGATGCTGCTGCCCCTGCTGCACCACGGCATGCTCTACGTCGGCCTGCCGTACAGCGAGTCGGCGCTGCAGGGCACGCGCGGCGGCGGCACACCCTACGGTGCCTCGCACTGGTCGGGCATCGACGGCCAGCGCCCGCTCGACGAGCAGGAGCTGGCCCTGGCGCAGGCACAGGGCCGTCGCGTCGCCGCGCTGGCGCAGCGACTCGGCCGGGAAGCGGCACCGTGACGCCCGCGATGAGCCGCCGCAGTCGCGGCGCGCGCTGGATCAGTCTCGGCGCCTACGCCCTGCTGATGCTGTTGCTGGTCGTTCGGACTGCCGGCGTCGAGACGCTGGGCCTGGCCAGCATCCTGACCCTGGTCGGCCTGCAGCTCGCGCCCTTGCTGATGCTGGCGCCGGGATTGCTGCGCGGTGCGCACCGCGCGTACCTGTGGCTGTGTTTCGTCCTGATGCTGTTCTTCCTGCTGGCGGTCGACCGTATCGCCCGCGGCGGTCCGGCCGCGCTGGACGTGCTGGAGATTGCCGTACAGGTCACGCTGTTCGTCGCGGCGATGATGTTTGCCCGCTGGCGGGCGCGCGAGCTGGCGGGTGCCGGGCAGCAGGCCGGCGCATGATTCTTTCCTCCTGGACTGGAGCAGGCATCTGATGGCCATCGGTCGGTTTCTGCGGCGCACCGGGCAGCTGCTGTGGCGCAGCTTGACGGTAGTGCGGGTGGCGCTGGCCAACCTGCTGTTCCTGGGCCTCCTGGTGCTGCTGTTGAGCGTGCTGTTCTCGGGTCGGCCGCAGCCGATACCCGATCGTGCCGTGCTGGTGGTCGACGGCATCGGCACGGTCGTCGAACAGACGCGCGCCGTCGATCCGCTGCAGCGCGTACTGGCAGACGACGACCAGGCCTGGCGGGAAACCGCCCTGCGCGACCTCGTCGAGGCGATCGACCGCGCCGCGACGGATCCGCGCATCGAGATGCTGGTGCTGCACCCGGACAGCGCCCTCGGCGTCGGAATCAGCAAGTCGACCGAGATCGGCGGCGCCCTGGAGCGGTTTCGCGAGCAGGGCAAGCCGGTGCTGGCCGTAGCCGACTGGCTGGGGCAGTCGCAGTACCTGCTGGCGAGCTTCGCCGACGAGATCTGGATGAACCCGGCCGGCGACCTGTACCTGGAAGGCTTCGGCGTGTTCCGCGAGTACTTCGCCGAGGCGCTCGACAAGCTGCACGTCGACATGCACGTGTTCCGGGCCGGGAGCGCCAAGGACGCCGCGGAACCCCTGACCCGCAACGACATGTCCGACGAGGTACGCGCCTCGACCCAGGTGTGGCTGGACGACGCCTGGAACAGCTACCGGCAGACGGTCAGCAGCCAGCGGCAGCTGCTGCCGGAGGCCATCGAGCACTACATCGACGACATGGTGCGCATCATCGAGGAATACGAAGGCGACGGCGCCCTCGCCGCACGCCAGTACGGTCTCGTCGACGAGCTGATGACACGGCAGGAGATGCTCGCCGCGTTGCGCGAACGTTTTGGCGGCCTGGCGGACGGCGAGGACCTGCCGGCAGTGGGTTTCCGCCGTTACCTCGCCGCCGAGCGCAGCGGGCCGCGCCCGCCGGGGGCGGATCGGATCGGCCTGATCATCGCGCAGGGCATGATCCTGCCGGGCGAGCAGCCACGTGGTGTTGCCGGTGCCGAAGGCCTGGCGCGGCAGTTGCGGCGGGCCAAGGACGACGACCGGATTCGTGCCGTGGTGCTGCGCGTCGACAGCCCGGGCGGCGTCATGTTTGCCGGCGAGCTTGTGCGCCACGCCCTGCTCGACCTGAAGGCGTCCGGCAAGCCGGTGGTGGCCTCGCTGGGCTCGGTGGCGGCTTCCGGCGGCTACCAGATCAGCGCCGTGGCGGACGAGATCTGGGCCCAGGAAACGACCGTCACGGGTTCCATCGGTGTCGTGCTGCAGTTCCCCACGCTCGATCGCGCACTCGACGAGCTGGGCATCCACAACGACGGCGTCGGCACCACGGAGCTGGCGGGCGGCCTGAACCTGGCGCGACCGCTGCTGCCGGCGGTCGCGCGCCGTTTCGAGCTGACGACCGAGCAGGCCTACCGCCAGTTCCTCGACCTCGTTGCCGAGGGACGCGGCATGAACGTCGAGCAGGTGCGGCGCGCCGCGGACGGCCAGGTCTGGACCGGTCGCCAGGCGCTGGATCTCGGACTGGTGGATCGTCTCGGCCAGCAGCGGGACGCCGTGGCGTCGGCGGCGGGCCTGGCCGGTCTCGACGACTACGAACTCGTGGTGCTGGAAAAACCGCTCAGTTTCGAGGAGCGCCTGCTCGCCTCGCTGCCGCTGAGCCAGGCGCTCAGCGGGCTTCTCCCGGATCACTGGTCGCGTGCGCTCGAGCGCCTGGCGGCCGTGTCGGGCGACTGGCAGCTCGATCCAGGCGTCGTCTACAGCCTGTGTAAGGACTGTCGCGCGCTGCCGTGAGGGTCCTCGCGCTGGTACTGCTCAGCATGCTGCTGAGCGCCTGCGAAAGCACCCGCTGGTACTGGCAGGCCGGCCAGGGCCAGGTTCGTCTCTGGCGCGACGCGCAGTCCATCGAGCGCCTGCTGGCCGACCCAGGCACCGCGCCGGAACTGCGCGAGCGCCTGCAGCTCGTCACCGAGCTGGTCGCTTTCGGCGCCGCTCGGCTGGGTCTCGATGACGGCGTCGGCTACCACGACTACGTCGCCCTCGACCGCCCCTTCGTGGTGTGGAACGTGTTCGCCGCGCCACCGTTCCGGCTCGAGTTGCGCCGCAACTGCTTTCCGATCGCCGGCTGTGTGGGCTACCGGGGCTACTTCAGCGAAGCGGATGCGCGGCGCGCTGCGCAGCGTCTCGAAGAGCGGGGCTTCGACGTGTACGTCGGCGGCGTGGCCGCGTATTCCACCCTGGGCTGGTTCGATGACCCGGTCCTGAGCAGCTGGCTGTGGCGCGACCCGATCGGCCTGGCGGCGCTGGTGTTTCACGAGCTCGCCCACCAGCGCCTCTACGTCGCCGGCGATACCCAGTTCAGCGAGAGCCTGGCGTCGACCCTGGAAGAGATCCTCGTCGCCGACTGGCTGGAAGCACGGGGCACGGGTGAACGCGAGGCGGAATACCAGGCCAGGGTGGAGACCCGGGCGCGCTTTGCGGCGCTGATCGAGTGCGCCCGCCAGGACCTGCACGGGCTCTACGCCGCCGGCGGCGACGAGGCCGCGCGGGTCCAGGGAAAGGCGCAGCGCTTCGAGGCCCTGCGCGCCAGCTACCGGGAGCAGAGCGAGTCCTGGGCCGAACCGGACCTGTACGACCGCTGGATCGCAGCGCCCCTGAATAATGCAAAACTGCTCGCCGTCAGCAGTTACCGGCGCTGGGTGCCGGCGCTGCGAGACCTGTACCGACAGTCACGCGACATGGACGAGTTCCTGGCGGCGGCGACCGAACTGGCCGAGCTGGACCTGGCCAGGCGTGAGGCGCGCCTCGAAGCGCTGGCGCCCGGCCCGGTCAGGCGTTCCTGCGCCCCATCAGCACCGTGACCAGCTCGGCGAGAAAGGTCTCGGCTTCGCCGTCCAGCTCGGCGAGCCGTTCCGGGCCGATCTCCAGTGCCCCGAGCGCAGCCGCAGCGGGTTCGCCGGCCGGACCCTGGTCCGGCTCGCCCTTGGCCGCTACGAGGCTGCGCGCGACGTGGACGATGGCGGACTCGGTCGGGTAGTCGCGATCGAGCAGGGGCTCGCAGTGCTGCCGGCAGGCGCAGACCAGGCTGTCCGGAAACAGCCAGCACTCCATCCAGGCGGCGCCGACGTCCCCGTAATGGAAACCCAGCCGGTCGCGCTCGGCTTCGTACAAGGGCTGCTGCTCGACGAGCGCGGCGTCCTGCGCGTCCTGCAGGGATACCGGCCGGCGCAGGTTCAGAATCAGGTGGCCGACGTTGTGGAGGAGTCCCGCGACGAACAGGCGCTCGCTGTCGCGCAGGCCGCGCTCGTTGGCGAGCAGGCGGGCGAGAATGCCGGTGTGGATGCTCTCGCGCCAGAAGCGTGAAAAGTCGATGTCGGCGCCGGGCAGGGCGCTGAACGCGCTGGTGACCGAGGTCGCCAGCACCAGGTCGTGCAGCTGCGAGATACCCATCAGGTTGATGGCGAAGGGAATCGAATCGACCTTGCGGCCGTAGCCGAAAAACGCGCTGTTGGCCATCTGCAGGATACGGGACGTGATGCCCGGATCCGCCTGGACCACCTCGGTGAAATCGTCGAGGGTGGCTTCGTAGTCATTCACCAGAGCCTGGACCTTCAGGTACACCTCCGGCATGGCGAGCAGTTCGCGCACCTCACCGGCGACCAGTCTGGCGTTTTCGAGCTCGGATTCCACCGCGCCAGTGTAGATCAAGCCGGCACAACTACAAGCTCCGCTCGGCGCATCCGCGTGTCATTTCGGGAAGCCTGCCGCTCGTCGAAGTCAGTCGCGTTCGATGAACTCGACGATCTCGAGGTTGAAGCCGGAAATCGCGCTGAACCGTGCCGGTGAGCTGAGCAGGCGCATCTGGTGCACGCCCAGGTCCTTGAGGATCTGCGAGCCGGTGCCGTTGACCCGCCAGAACTGCTGGCCCTGCTCGCTCTGGCTGCTGCGTACCTCGGGCAGGTCCGGAAACTGTTCGAGCTGTTCGCGCAGCTCGTCACCGGAGGTGCTGTGAGCCACCAGTACCACGACGCCGCGTCCCTCGGCGGCGATGCGCTGCATCGCCGCCTGCAGCGACCAGCTGCGTGCCTTGCCGGGGCGCAGTGCCGACAACAGGTCGCGCAGCGTGTTGAGTACGTGCACCCGAACCAGGACCGGGTCGTCGCCATCGACCTCGCCCCAGACCATGGCGTAATGAACCTGCCCGTCGTCGATCAGGTCCTCGTAGGCCACCAGTCGGTAGGGGCCGTATTCGCTGTCCACGGCGCGGTCGACGATGCGCCGCACGGTCTGGTCGTGCAGGGCCCGGTAGGCGATGAGATCGGCGATCGTGCCGATCTTCAGACCGTGCCGGGCCGCGAACTGCTCGAGCTGTGGCCGCCGCGCCATGGTGCCGTCTTCGTTGACGATCTCGACGATCAGCGCCGCCGGCTCGAAGCCGGCGAGGCGCGCCAGGTCGCAACCGGCCTCGGTGTGCCCGGCGCGAACCAGTACGCCGCCGGGCTTCGCGATCAGCGGAAACACGTGGCCGGGCTGGACGATGTGCTCCGGGCCCGCGTCCGCGGCGATCGCCGCCTGCACGGTCCGGGCGCGGCTCTCCGAGCTGATGCCCGGACCCTCGAGCTCGGCGGCATCGATGGATACCGTGAAGTTGGTCTCGTGCTGGGACAGGTTGTGCCGCACCATCTGCGGCAGCTCGAGACGGCGTGCGCGCGCCTCGGTCAGGGTCAGGCAGATCAGCCCGCAGGCCTCGACCGCGAAAAAGGTGATGTGCTCGGGCTTCACAGCCTCCGCCGCGATGATCAGGTCGCCTTCATTTTCCCGGTCTTCGTCGTCCATCAGGACGACCATGCGGCCCTGGCGGATGTCGTCGATGATATCGAGGGTCGGACTCAGCGGCATGACGGCCCTACGCGGTGGCGCCGGGATCGGTTCGGCCGGACGCCGCGCTCACTCAGGCGGGTCGAGCAGGATCACGAAGTCCCGCGACAGGCTGCCCTCGGGCCAGCGCACGTCCAGCACCAGCGGCACCATCGGTTCGTTGATCGGCCGGCGGCTGCTGATAATCACCCACATGCGGTCGCCGGCGGCGGGCTCCAGCTCGAGTTTCAGGTCGTTAAGCAGGCCGGGACGGTCCAGGCCGCGCTTTTCGTAGCCGGCGCGGTCGCCGAGCCGGGCACGGACCTGCTCGGTGCCGAGCCCGCCGAGCTTGGTCAGCATCACCCGCGCCGCCAGCGGTTGGCCAAGGCGCGAATTCAGTTCCAGTTCACCGATGCCAAGCGCCTGTGCCGGGGTCGCCAGCACGGCGCCCAGGCAGGCCAGGGTTCCGAGCAGCAGGGCCGTCGCGGTTCGGGACAGTGGCATGGGGTGCTCCTGGTGCGTGCCATCGCGTTTCCGCAGTATAGCCGAGCGCGCCGGTCGCGGTGTGACGCCGTGGGCAGACCGGCGATTTCCCGCTATAGTCGCGGCCTCGGTGCACGGTCGTCGCGGGGGAACATGGCTTACTGGTTGATGAAAAGCGAACCGGACGTGTACGGCCTCGACGATCTGGCGGCGGAAAAAAACGCCACGACGCGCTGGGACGGCATCCGCAATTACCAGGCCCGCAACCTGCTGCGCGACAAGGTCAAAGTCGGCGACGGCGTGCTGTTCTACCATTCGCGCTGCAGCACGCCGGCCGTCGTCGGCCTTGCCGAGGTCGTCCGCGAAGCCTACCCGGATCCGCTGCAGTTCCAGCCCGGTGACAAGTACTTCGATCCGAAATCCGCAGCCGAAGCGCCGCGCTGGGTCTGTGTGGACATCCGCCTGCAGCGCCGCCTGCCGCGGCCCGTGAGCCTGCGCGAGATCAAGGCCCACCCGGGCCTGGCCGAGATGGTGCTGGTCAACAACAGCCGCCTGTCGGTACAGCCGGTGCGTACCCGCGAGTGGAAAACCATCCTGAAGCTGGCCGAGCAGGATGCATGAAAACCGCCCTGGTGCTGTCGGGCGGTGGCGCCCGGGCCGCTTACCAGGTCGGGGTGCTGCAGGGTCTGCGTGACGCCGGCCTGCTCGACCGCCCCCGTTTCGACCTGCTGTGCGGCACCTCGGCCGGTGCCATCAATGCGACCTTCCTGGCGGCGCACGCGCGCCAGCCGGGTCTCGGCGTCGACGCGCTGTCCGAGGCCTGGGCCGCGCTGCGGGCCGAGGACATCTACGACACCTCCTGGTGGGCGGTGCTGCGCAGCGTCATGCGCTTCGTTGCCGCTTTCACCCGCGGCTCCGGTCCCGGACCGGACGAACCGCTGTCGATCGTCGACAACCGCGGGCTGCGGCGCCTGCTGGAGCGCTGGCTGAACTTCGACGCGGTGCGGCGCAACCTGCGCGACGGCGTGCTCGAACAGCTGTGCATCACCGCGCTCGACTACGGCATCGGGGAATCGGTGGCGTTCTACGACGGCCGCCGGCAGGGCAGCTGGCAGCGCCGCAACCGGCGCGGCGTGCCGACCCGCCTGCAGCTCGAACACGTGCTGGCCTCGACCGCGATACCGATGCTGTTCCCGCCGCAGCGTATCGGTCCCCACTGGTACGGCGACGGCGCACTGCGCCAGCTGCACCCGCTGAGCCCGGCGCTGAATCTCGGTGCACGCCGCCTGCTGATCATCGGCGTCAGCGGCAACGACCGGGCCGAGCGCGGCGTCGAACCCGGCGCGCCGACGCCGGCGCAGATCGCCGGCCACATCCTGGCCCGGGAATTCATCGACAATCTCGAGGACGACATCGAACTCGCCGACAAGATCAATCGCCTGTCGCGCTACCTGGACCCGGCGCTGCGCTCGGATCTCGCGGCGCGCGCCGTTGGCATCCACGTGGTCACGCCTTCGATCGCCTTCGACGAAGCCGCCGGCCGCTATATCCGCCAGCAGCCGCGCAGCGTCCGTACCCTGCTGCGCCTGCTCGGCGTGCGCCGGGACCGCGGGCGCAGCTTTGCCAGCTACCTGCTGTTCGACGGCAGTTTCTGCGCCGAGCTGATGGCCGCCGGGCGCCGTGACGCGCTGGCCGAGGCCGAGGCGATCGCCGCCTTTCTCGACTGAAGAGCCTGCAAATGGCGACGATGCACGCTAGCATAGCGCCGGATTCGCCGACCCTGGAAGGATTGCCATGACCCTGACGCCGGTGCGCCCAGTGTGGCTTTGTGCCCTCGTGCTGAGCCTGGGCGCCTGCGGCTGGATCGGCGACAGCGCGCGCCGCCTCAGCTCCTTCCTCGAGCCCGAAATGCAGCTGCTCGCCGTCAGTCCGGATCGCGTCGGGCTCAACGAACGGCGATACCGCGCGCACCTGCGCGTGGTCAACCCGAATCCGGACCGCCTGCACGCGATGGGTCTGGCCCTGCGCCTGGAGATCGACGACTACCCGCTGCTGAGCGGCGTTGCCGACGACGTACCGATCCTGCACCCGTACAGCGAGATCGAGCTGACCGTAGAAGTGGCCGGCAGCGAAGCCGCGGCGCTCGAGCCACTGAGCGCGCTGCTGGCCAGCGATGAGCCGGCATTCGCCTACCAACTCGAAGGCCGACTCAGTCTGGACCGCCCGCGTCGCGAGCGCATGACGCTGCGCAGCGAAGGCCGCGTCGGTGCCGAGCCGGTCGAGGAAGAGCGCAGCACGTCCGGCCCGCGTCGGCCGGGCCGGCGCTGAGCCTGCCGGCGTCCGCCGATGCTGTCCGTACCGCTCCTGTTGCTGCTGTTATCGACAGGTGGGATCGCCTGGGTCGTGCTGCAGGGCATGCGGGCCAGGGAGCTGGCGCTGGTATCGTCCCGTCACCACTGCCGCCGGCTGGGACTGCAACTGCTCGATGAGACGGTGCAGCAGGACGGTCTGAAGCTGTTGCGCGACAGCGAAGGCCGCTGGCGGGTATGGCGCCGCTATGGCTTCGAGTACACCGCCGACGGCGAGCGCCGCGAACGCGGCAGCGTGATTACCCACGGGCAGCGTATCGTAGTCGTTGAAATCGACGGCGAAGCCGTGCTCCACTGAGGAATCGCCGCACCGTCGGCCCGCGTCATGCACCACGAGGCTCTAGCGTTCGCTCTGATCGGCCTGGCCGGCCTGCTGTGCCAGTGGCTCGCCTGGCGCCTGCGCACGCCGTCGATCCTGTTCCTGCTCGCCGCCGGGCTGATCGCCGGCCCGCTGGCCGGCTGGCTGGATCCGGACGCGCTGCTCGGCGACCTGCTGTTTCCGCTCGTGTCCCTCGGCGTGGTGATCATCCTGTTCGAAGGCAGCCTGACCCTGCGCTTCAGCGAGATTCGCGGCCTGGACCGCATGGTGCGCCGGCTCGTTACGGTCGGCGCCCTGATCACCTGGGCGGTGATCTCGCTGGCGGCCATGCTGCTGCTCGACTTCAGCGCCGAGATCGCCCTGCTGTTCGGGGCGCTCGTCGTCGTCACCGGTCCCACGGTGATTGCGCCCCTGGTGCGCAGTGTGCAACCCCAGCGGCGCATCGCCAGCGTGCTGCGCTGGGAAGGCATCGTCATCGACCCGCTCGGAGCGCTGCTGGCCATCGTCGTCTACGAGTTCGTCGTCGCCACCAGTCCCGCGGGCGCGGTCTGGAACGGATTGCTCACGTTCATTCGCGCGGTGGGCCTCGGTGCCGCGGCCGGCCTGGCCGGCGCCTGGGTGCTCGGCAACCTGCTGCGCAACGGCTGGCTGCCCGGCTATCTCCATAACCTCGCCAGCGTGACCCTGGTGCTGGCGGTGTTCACGCTCGCCAACCTCGGCGCCGAGGAATCGGGCCTGCTCGCGGTGACGGTGATGGGCGTCACGATGGCCAACATGCGCGGCGTCAACAGCAGCGAGATCCTGTACTTCAAGGAAAACCTGTCGATGTTCTTCATCAGCGGCGTATTCATCCTGCTGGCGGCGCGCCTCGACCCGGATGCGCTGCTGGCCATCGGCTGGAAAGCCCTGGCGCTGCTGGCGGTGGTGCAGCTGGTGGCGCGGCCGCTGGCGGTGTGGGTCTCGGCCCTGGGTACGGACCTGAACTGGCGCGAGAAACTGCTGCTCGGCTGGATCGGACCGCGTGGCATCGTCGCCGCGGCGATCTCGGCCCTGTTCGCGCTGCGCCTCGAGGAGGCGGGTTACGATGTCGCCGCGTCGCTGGTCGCGGCGAGCTTCGCGTTGATCATCGGTACCGTCGCGCTGCAGAGCGTCACGGCGCGGCCACTGGCGGTCCTGCTGCAGGTCGCCGAGCCGAGCCGGCGAGGCTTCCTGATCGTCGGGGCCAACCCGGTGGGCCGCGCGATCGCCGAGGCCCTGGACAAGCTGGGCCTGCGGGTCCTGGTCAGCGACACCAACCGCGACCACGTGCGGCGCGCGCGCATGGCGGGATTCGACACGTACTACGGCAACGTGCTGTCGGAGCACGCCGACAATTTCCTGGACCTCAGCGGCATCGGTCGATTGCTGACCGTGCACCCGCAGCGCGAGACGAACGTGCTGACGGGCCTGCGCTACCGGCCCGAGTTCGGTGCCGAGAACATCTTCATGCTGCGAACGGCGATCGAGACCAAGGTCAGTTCGATGCAGTCGATCTCCGCCCAGTACAAGGGCCACATGCTCGGTGACGAGGACCTCGATTTCGGCCGCTTCGCGAGCCTGCTGCAGCGCGGGGCAACAGTGCGCAC
>CAZOUC010000039.1:0-6748 GCA_964582825.1 uncultured Enterobacteriaceae bacterium
ACTTGGCCCAGACCACGAACACGTCGGCGATCGGCGAGTTGCTGATCCAGGTCTTGGCGCCGTTGAGCCGGTAGCCGCCGTCGGTGCGGCGCGCCCGGGTCACCATGCCGCCCGGGTCCGAACCGAAATCCGGCTCGGTCAGGCCGAAACAGCCGATCCACTCGCCGCGGGCGAGTTTCGGCAGGTACTTCTGGCGCTGCGCCTCGGTGCCGTACGCGTAGATCGGGTACATGCACAGGCTCGACTGCACGCTCATCATCGAGCGATAGCCGGAATCGACGCGCTCGATCTCGCGCGCCACCAGGCCGTAGCTGACGTAGCCGACGCCCGGGCAGTCGTAGCCCTCGATTGTCACGCCGAGCAGGCCCATCTCCCCCATCTCGCGGAAGATGTCCGGGTCCGTCGCCTCGTTCCGGAACGCCTCGCGGACACGCGGCGCGAGGCGCTGCTGCGCGTACTGTCGCGCCGAATCGCGCACCATGCGCTCTTCTTCGTTGAGCTGGTCTTCGAGACGGAACGGGTCCTGCCAGTCGAATTTCGCCCATTCTGTGCCGGCCATGGCTGTTGCCTCCGCAGTCACGGTAAAACCCCAGTCTACCGGTCGACAGGAAATAAGAGAAATATATGGTTTTTATTGTTTACATATTCAATTCGAATAGCTCGGTGAATCCGGTGCCTGCCGTCCGCGCCGCCCTCGGGTCTGGCCCATGACGTTGTTTCCGAGCGGGCGATCGCGGACAATCCGCAGCCATCGGGGACCCAGGTCGTGTGGCGGTAGCAACTGTCCAATGCCCACGATCCGATGACCGCAGCACACGACCCACGCATGCGAAGGACCTGCCTCTACCTGATCGCCCTCACCCTGCTGTTCGTGCCGGGGCGCTCCACGCTGGCGTCCGGGCAGGGCGACTGCAGCCAGACCCTGCGGGTGCCGCGCATGGCACCCTACGACCCGGCCCGCGAGGGCGCGGACCTGCAGCGGGTGCTGGCGCTGTCCGGCTGTCGCATCGACGCGCTGGTGGTGCCGGTGAAGACGTCCTTCCCGCGGCGCCTGAGCCTGATCCGCAACGGCCAGATCGACATGATGTCCGGTATCAGCTACCGGCCGGAGCGGGCCGAGTACGCCTGGTACTCGATACCCTACCGCACCGACCACGTGACGCTGTGGGCCCGCCGCGGCGAGGCGGAGCGCTTCGCGGGGCGCAGTCTCGTGCAGTTGATCGACGACGGCGTACTGCTCGCCGGCCCCGAAGCCGGCTGGTTCGGTGCGGATTACGAGGCGCTGCGCGATGCCGGGCCGCCCGGCCTGCACCGTTACCGCAGTATCGACAAGGCCGTGCGGCTGCTGCGCGGCGGCCGGGTCGACCTGGTGCTGATCGAGTACCCGGCCGGCCAGAGCCGCTGGCCCGACCTGGAACCGGTGGGCGACCCGCTGTACGTCAACACGCTGCACTTTTTCTATTCGCGCAAGACCGTGACCGAGGAGACCGTCGAAGCGATGGATCGCGCCATCGCCGAGGTGTTCGACGTACCGCTCGCGCCTCGGTGAGCTGAGCACGGCGGCCGGCCGTGGCGCCTGCCGAACCACAGGAGGAAGCACCCGGCGATGAAAATGAACTACTTCGTGTTCGGCACCAACGACATGGATGCCGCCGTGCCCTTCTACGACGCGCTGTTCGCCGACGGCGGGCCGGCCCGGCTGCACAGCGGCGGGCGCATGACCCTGTGGGGCGGGGACGACTTCATGTTCGCGCTCGCCGAACCCTTCGACGGCGAACCGGCGACGCGCGGCAACGGCACCATGCTGGGCCTGAACGTCGAGTCTTCCGATGCGGTGGAAAGCCTGTACCGCCGCGCCCTCGATCTCGGCGGCACGTCCGAAGGCGAGCCCGGCGTCCGGTCGGGACGCTTCTCGGCCTACATCCGCGACCTGGACGGCAACAAGATCTGCCTGTTCGTTTGACCCCGGTCACTCGCACCGGCCCGGGAAGCCGGTCCGTTATACTCGCCGGTTCGGACTGCTGATCGGTTTCACCATGGTCAAGGGCAGGAACAAGCGTCCTCTCGCCGACGCCGCGCCGAGCGCCCCCAACCCGGCCTTCGCCGACCTGGAGCGGCTGCGCGGCAGCCTGCCCCCGGGCGAAGATCCGCCCGAGGCACCCCCGCCATCGGGCTTCGCGGCCAAGGTCGTCGTGCGCCGCGAGCGCAGCGGCCGCGGCGGCAAGACAGTCACGGTGATCGACGGCGTGCTGCTCGAAGGCGAGGCGCGGGACGGTCTGCTGCGCGAGCTGCGCAAGTCGCTCGGCACCAGCGGACAGGTCGAAGGAGACAGCCTGGTGCTCGGCGGCGACGTGCGCCAGCGGGTCGCCGCCTGGCTGGAACGCGCCGGCGCCGCCAAAGTCGTGATCGGCAACTGAGTCCGCGCTACTCGATCTGCAGGACGGCGAGGCGCTTGCGAAAGGCGGCGTCGTCCCGCGTGATGTCGGCCAGGCTCACCGGGTCGAGCTCCGCGAAGAAGGCTTCGAGCCCGCGCCTGAACAGCGCCGTCAGCCGGCAGGTCCCGGCGAGCGGGCAGGTGTTGGTGTCCGCGTTGAAGCACTCGACGAGCTCGGCGTGCCCTTCCAGTTCGCGCACCACCGCACCGACACTGATGCGTTCCGGAGCCATCCCCAGGCACACACCGCCGCTGCGCCCGCGGCTGGTCTTCAGAAAGCCCAGCTGACCGAGCTGGCGCGCCGCCTTGAGCAGGTGCGCCTTGGAGATGCCGTAGGCACGCGCGATGTCCTCGATGCGCACCGTCTGGCCGGGATGGACCGCGCAGTACATCAGGATGCGCAGGGCGAAGTTGGTGTAGGACGTCAGGCGCACGCTCGAACCCTTAAAGTGTTATTTGAAATGTTGCTTTTGATAGCCGTCTCTTTTATCGTATCGCAAATATTACTTTTTCGACCGGCGAGGCCCTGCGATGTTCGAGCTCCTCGATGCGGTGCTGCTGGCGCGGATCCAGTTCGCGTTCACCGTGTCTTTCCATATCGTGTTCCCGGCCTTCTCGATCGGCCTCGCCAGCTACCTGCTGGTGCTCGAGTCGCTGTGGCTGAAAACCGGCGACGACACCTACCTGCGCCTGTTCCGGTACTGGATGAAGATCTTCGCGGTCGCCTTCGGCATGGGCGTGGTGTCGGGCCTGGTGATGTCCTACCAGTTCGGCACCAACTGGAGCGTGTTCTCCGACAAGGCCGGCCCGGTGATCGGCCCGCTGATGGCCTACGAGGTGCTCACGGCCTTTTTCCTCGAAGCCGGCTTCCTCGGCATCATGCTGTTCGGCATGGGACGCGTGTCGCGCGGCCTGCACCTGTTCGCGACGGCGATGGTCGCCTTCGGCACCCTGCTGTCGGCGACCTGGATTCTCGCCGTCAACAGCTGGATGCAGACGCCCGCCGGCCACGGTCTCAACGCCGCCGGCCAGTTCGTCCCCGTGGACTGGCTGCAGATCATCTTCACGCCGAGCTTTCCGTACCGCCTCGTGCACATGGTGCTGGCGGCCTACCTGACCACCGCCTTCGCGGTCGGCGCCGTCGGCGCGTTCCACCTGCTGCGCAACCGGCAGAGCGTCGACGCGCGTCGCATGCTGTCGATGGCGATGTGGATGGCGACGCTCGTGGCGCCGCTGCAGATCCTCGCCGGCGACCTGCACGGCCTGAACACCCTCGAACACCAGCCGGTCAAGGTCGCGGCGATGGAGGGCCACTGGGAACGCCAGCGCGGCGCGCCGTTCCTCCTGGCGGCGATTCCCGACCAGGAGGCGGCGACCAACCGCCTCGAGATCGGCATCCCGAAGCTGTCGGCGCTGATCCTGACGCACGAGCTCGACGGCGAGACGCCGGGTCTGAAAGACGTACCGGCCGACGAGCGGCCGCCGGTGGGCTTGGTGTTCTGGTCGTTCCGGGTCATGCTGCTGGTCGGCACCCTGATGCTGGCGGTCGGCCTGGTCTCGGCGGTGCTGCGCTGGCGCGGCCGACTGTACGATTCGCGCCCGTTCCTGCGCTGGGTCCTGGCGATGGGTCCGTCGGGATTCGTCGCCGTGCTGGCAGGCTGGATCGTCACCGAGGTCGGACGTCAGCCCTTCACGGTGTACGGGCTGCTGCGCACCGCCGAGTCGGTGGCCCCGGTCGATGCGCCCGCCGTCGGCGCGTCGCTGGCCGCGTTCGTGCTCGTCTACTTTGCGGTGTTCGGCTTCGGCACCTACTACATCCTGCAGATGATGCGTCAACCGCCCGACGGCAGCGGCCCGCAGGCCGGCGCGCCGGAACGCGCCGCCGGCACTACGCCCCTGGCCGCGCTGCGTCCATCATCGCTCGAGGAGGGCTCGCATGCTTGACCTGCCGCTGATCTGGGCCGCGCTGCTGGCCCTGGGGGTGTTCATCTACGTGGCGCTGGACGGCTTCGACCTCGGCATCGGCATCCTGTTTCCGCTGCTCGACAGCAACGCCGACCGCGCCATGGCGATGAACACCGTGGCACCGGTCTGGGACGGCAACGAGACCTGGCTGATCCTCGGCGGCGGCGGCCTGTTCGCGGCGTTTCCCCTGGCTTATGCGATCGTGATGCCGGCTCTGTACGCGCCTTTCATCGTCATGATCCTGGCGCTGGTGTTTCGCGGCGTCGCCTTCGAGTTCCGCTGGCGCGACCCGGCGCACGAGAAAATCTGGGACTGGAGTTTCCACGCCGGCTCGCTGGTCACGACCTTCATGCAGGGCATCGTGCTCGGCGCCTTCGTGCAGGGCATCGAGGTCGACGGCCGCGCCTACGCCGGCGGCTGGTGGGACTGGCTCACGCCGTTCTCGCTGATGTGCGCGTTCGCGCTGTGCGCCGCCTACGCGCTGCTCGGCGCTGGCTGGCTGGTGCTCAAGACGGTAGGGGAACTGCGCCAGCAGGCCTACCGCCTGGCCACCCGGGCGGCCGTGGCCTCCTTTGCTTTCATCGGTGTGGTCAGCCTCTGGACACCCTTCCTGTCGCCCGAAATCGCCGCGCGCTGGTTCAACTTCCCGGGCAGCCTGCTGGTCATGCCGGTCCCGGTGCTCACCGCCGCCGCGGGTGCCCTGCTCGCCTGGGGCATCGTGCGCCAGCGCGACCGGGTGCTCTACCCGACCACTATCGCACTGGCCGGACTGTGCTACCTCGGCCTCGGCATTGGCCTGAGCCCCTATGTCGTACCGCGCGCCGTCACCATCCACCAGGCCGCCGCACCCGACAGCAGCCTGCTGTTCATGCTGGTCGGGGCGCTGGTGCTGCTGCCGCTGATCCTCGGCTACACGGCCTACTCGTACTGGGTGTTCCGGGGCAAGCTCGAACCCGGCAGCGGCTACCACTAGGGGGCCCTGCGTGAACGACGACCAACAGCGCCGGGACCCGGGCAGCCTGCCCCGGCAGCTCGTCTGGTTCGTCGGCCTGTGGCTGGCCGGCGTCGCCACCGTCGGTGCACTCGCCCTGCTGATCCGCTGGCTGTTGCCGGGCTGAACATCCGCCAATCGCTTGCCGCCCGACCCGTACCGGACCGCCCCGGAACCAAACCCGCCACCGCTCGCCGCGTATCCGCTTCGCCTTGTCGTGTGCCGCTTGCCGGACCTCCGCTCGCGCCCTAGGGTGGACCTGACTAGTCCGGACGAGTGATGCCCGATGATCGACTTCAGACCACGCCAACGGGTCCTGTTGCCCGTGCTGGCGGCCTGGCTGTTCGCGGCCCAGACCGTGCAGTCCGCACAGAACGACCCGGCCACTCGAACCCCTGCTTCCTCCGCCGCCGCCACAGCCCATGTCGAACGCATGCTTGACGCACTCGGCGGCCGCGATGCCTGGGCCGGCGTCCGGAACACGATCAACGGTTCGATGCAGTACCGGGCGCAGGCGCCGACCGCCGTCTATGCCGTCATCGTCCTGGACTTCGAGCGACCCCGGTTCCACATGGAATTTACCGGGCCCGACCTGTACCTGGAACGTGCCGTCAGCGGTGACACGGGCTGGCGGCGCATGCGTGCCGGGCACATCGAGGACATGGATGAGGAGTATCTCGCCGGGGAAATGGACTGGTACGACGCGCACCTGTATCGCACGATCCACCGCCTGGCGCGACGGGACGAGACCCTGACCGTGACGATCGGCGAGCGCGATCGGCTCGAGGTGCACACCGGCGGCAAGCGACTGATGTGGTTCCAGCTCAACGAGGACGGCGAGCCCTACGCCTTCGGTACCCGCGAGGACGATTCGGGCAGCCTGCTCGGACCCTGGACCTTCGTGCAGGATGGCATCCGTCATCCGAGCTGGGTATCGAACGCCGACGGCAGCTGGCGGGTCGCGATCCGGGCGCTCAGCGTCAACGTGCCGCTCGCCGACCACCTGTTCGCGAAACCCGGATCGTAGCGGGCACGACGTGACTCGTACCGGAGCAGGTCCCACACCGGCGAACGTGTACGTATCCCTTGGTCAGCTACACATAACGAGAGATCCCGGCACCTTGATCGTCCGCCTGTGAAAGTCCACGGGGCGCTGGCGGGCCGGCCATTACAGCAGGTGCTGCCAGTAGCCAACGTCCACCCAGCGGCCGTGCTTGAATCCCACCTCGCGCAGGGTCGCCACGTGGCGGTAACCGAGCGACTCGTGCATGGCCACGCTGGCCGCGTTCGGCAGTGCGACGCCGGCCAGCACCGCGTGCTTCCCTGCCGCCCGCAGGCGCTCGAGCAGCGCCGCGCCC
>CAZOUC010000039.1:6758-11400 GCA_964582825.1 uncultured Enterobacteriaceae bacterium
GCAGCCGAAGGTTGCCGAGGATGGCCTTGGCGTGGCGGGGCTTGACCACCCAACCGCCGTCATGCTCCGGGTCGGCGGCAACAAGGGCCGCCAGCTCCGCGGCGTCCGAAGCCGCGCCGGCTCATGCCCGGGGCGACGTACACGGTCGATTCTACGGTGCGGGCGTAGGCCGCGCGCGGCTTCCACGCAGACGCGTAGGCGTAGCCGACCGTTCCCTCTGCTGAAGCCAGTACCAGCCAGGGCAGTTCCTGCGCCTGCACCGCGGCGATGCGCTCGGCCATCGTGGCGGGGCTGACCGCGTCGATTTCGAAAGTCGCCACGGTGGTCTCGACGTAGTGGTTGTAGATGTTTGCCAGCGCGGGTGCATCGGCCGGCCGGGCATCGCGCAGGATCAGTTCGCCGTTCACGGTCCCCAGGTCGTGTAGGGCCGGTCGATCAGCACGGCGTTGAGGTAGCGCGGGTCGTCGGACACCTCGTCGCCCAGCCACGGCGGTCGCGCGAATTCCTCGTCCTCGTGCTCCAGCTCGATCTCGGCGACGACCAGGCCCTCGTTGGCACCGTGGAACACGTCAATCTCCCAGACGTGGCCGTGGTACTCGAGGCGGTAGCGGGTCTTGTCGATGCGCGCCCCGGCGCAGAACTCGTCGAGCAAGGCGCCGGCGTCGGCGACCGGAACCGGGTACTCGTACTCGCTGCGGACCAGACCCCGCGCGCCGCCCTTGATCGTCAGCCAGGCCGCGTCCCCGGCGACGCGTACCCGCACGGTCGCGCCGTCGCCGCGGCTCAGGTAGCCCTGGCCGAGGCGGGTGCCATTGAGGCCGTTCAGGCAGCTGCGATCGGCAAGCAGGAACTTGCGTTCGATTTCCTTCGCCATGATGCCCACCGCCGTTGTTCGATCCGCCATGATGCCCGTGCACCCGACAAATCACCACTGGGCGGACCGGGCATGCGACCGGTTCGCCGCTAGAATGGCGGTTTTCGACGCCACAGGGACGGACCGATGAACATCAAGGAATGGCTCGGCGAGCGGATCGCGGCCGCCATGGCGCAGGCCGGCATCCCGGCGGACTGTCCACCGCTGGTGACGCCAGGCACCCGGCCGGAGTTCGGCGATTACCAGGCCAACGGCGCGATGGGCGCGGCCAAGCGCCTGCAGCGCAAGCCGCGCGAACTGGCGCAGGCCATCGTCGACGCGCTCGACCTCGGCGACGCCGCGGCCAGCGTCGACATCGCCGGGCCGGGCTTCATCAACGTGCGCCTGGCGCCGGAGTGGATCGCCGGTCGCCTGGAAGCGCTGCGCGACGACCCGCGCCAGGGCGTTGCCGAGGCGCCCGATCCGCAGACGGTAGTCGTCGACTACTCGGCACCGAACCTGGCCAAGGAAATGCACGTCGGCCACCTGCGCAGCACGATCATCGGCGACGCGGTGGCCCGCGCACTGGAATTCCGCGGCGATCGCGTGATCCGCCAGAACCACGTCGGCGACTGGGGCACGCAGTTCGGCATGCTGATCGCCCACCTCGAGGACCGGCTTGAGGCCGGCGGCGGCTTCGACGACTTCGCCCTCGAAGACCTGGAAGGCTTCTACCGCGAGGCCAAGCAGCGCTTCGACGCCGACACAGCCTTCGCCGACCGTGCCCGCGACTACGTGGTGCGCCTGCAGGGCGGCGACGAACACTGCCTGGCGCTGTGGCGGCGCTTCATCGAGATTTCCTTCTCCCACTGCGAGGAGGTATACCGCCTGCTCAACGTCACGCTCACGCGCGCCGACATGCAGCCCGAGAGCGCCTACAACGACGCCCTGCCGGACGTGATCCGCGGGCTCGACGAAGCCGGACTGCTGGTCGAGAGCGAGGGCGCGCGGGTCGTTTTCCTCGATGAACTGCAAGACCGCAACGGCGACCCGATGCCGGTGATCGTGCAAAAGCGCGGCGGCGGCTATCTCTACGCCACCACCGATCTCGCCGCCGCCCGCTACCGGGCCCGCGAGCTGGGCGCCGACCGCGTGCTCTATTTCATCGACGACCGCCAGAAGCTGCACATGCAGCAGGTGTTCCTGGTCAGCCGCAAGGCCGGCTTCGTGCCCGACGCGGTCAGCCTCGAGCACCACCCCTTCGGCAAGATGCTGGGCCAGGACGGCAAGCCCTTCAAGACGCGCAGCGGCGGCACCGTCAAGCTCGCCGCGCTGATCCGCGAAGCGGTCGAGCGCGCTGCCGCCCTGCTTGCCGGGCGCGACACGGAGTTCAGCGACGAGGAACGCGCCGAGGTCGCCCGCAAGGTCGGCGTCGGCGCGATCAAGTACGCGGACCTGTCCAAGCACCGCGGCAGCGATTACGTGTTCGACTGGGAGCAGATGCTGAGCTTCGACGGCAATACGGCGCCGTACCTCCAATACGCCTGCACCCGCATCCGCAGCATTTTCCGGCGCGCCGGTGAGCGGGCGGCGACCGGCCGGGCGATCCGCATCGGCGACGACGCCGAGCGCGCGCTGGGCCTGAAGCTGCTGCAGTTTCCCGAAGCCCTCGAGTCGGTGACGCGCGACGCGCTGCCGCACCTGCTGTGCCTGTACCTGTACGAGCTGTCGGGCGAGTTCATGCAGTTCTACGAGCGCTGCCCGATCCTCCACGACGGCGTCGACGACGCCACCCGCGACAGTCGCCTGGCACTGTGCGAACTGACCGGGCGCGGCTTGCAACTCGGCCTCGAATTGCTTGGAATAGAAGTGATGGAACGCATGTAGCGCGGCAGGCCTGCCGCCGGGAGTCGTCGCCTTGTTCACCCTGCCCGCCTTCGCCGATGACCCCGCCTCCCACGCGCTGCGGCGCCTCTCACGGCAGGACGAGTCCGAACGCGTCCGGGAACTGCTCGACGCGTACGAGCGCTTCAGGCCGCGCCTCGACGGCGCCGAATCGGAAGCGGCGCGGCTGATCGAGCGCATCCGCGAGAAGCAGCACTACAGCGCCGGCATCAACGCCCTGCTCAACCAGTACTCCCTGTCGAGCAAGGAAGGCGTGGTGCTGATGTGCCTCGCCGAGGCTCTGCTGCGGGTCCCCGATCGCAGCACGGCGGACCGCCTGATCCGCGACAAGCTCGGCGAGGGCAACTGGCGCTCGCACGTCGGCAAGAGCCGCTCGATGTTCGTCAACGCCTCGTCCTGGGGCCTGCTGCTGACCGGCAAGTTCATCGAGTTCCGCGAAGAGGACGCCGCCTCGGCCTGGAGCACGCTCAAGCAGACCGTCGGGCGCGTCGGCGAGCCGGCGATCCGCGCCTCGATGCGCCTGGCGATGAAGATCATGGGCACCCAGTTCGTGCTCGGCCGCGACATCGACGAAGCCCAGGAACGCGCCGCGGCCTGGCGCGAGCGCGGCTACCGCTACTCCTTCGACATGCTCGGCGAAGGCGCGCGCAGCGAGCAGGACGCCCGGCACTACTTCCAGGCCTACGTCCGCGCCATCGACGCCATCGGCCGTCACGACGGCGCGGGCCGGGATCCGATCGAGGCCTGTGGCGTGTCAATCAAGCTGTCGGCGATCTTCCCGCGCTTCGAGATCGCCCAGCTCGACCGCGTCCGCGAGGAACTGGCGCCGCGCCTGCTCGAACTCGCGCAGCGCGCCCGCGAGTACAACATCGGCCTGACCATCGATGCCGAAGAGGCGGACCGCGCCGAGGCGGCGCTGGCCGTTTTCGAGCGCGTCTACGCCGATCCGAGCCTGGGAGACTACGAGGGCCTGGGCATGGTGGTGCAGGCCTACCTGAAGTCCGCGACCGCGATGATCGACTGGCTCGGCGAGCAGCAGGCCGCGCACGGTCGCCGCATCATGGTGCGACTGGTCAAGGGCGCCTACTGGGATGCCGAGATCAAGCACGCACAGTCGCTGGGCCACGAGGCCTACCCGGTGTTCACGCGCAAGGCCTCGTCCGACGTGTCCTACCTGGTGTGCGCCGAGCGCCTGCTGGCACGCCGCGACGCCTTCTACCCGCAGTTCGCGACGCCCAATGCCCACTCTGCGGCGGCGGTGGCGCGTCTGGCCGGCGATGCCGCGGGCTTCGAGTTCCAGCGCCTGCACGGCATGGGCGAGGAGCTGTACGAGGAAATGCTCGAGGAGCGTGGTCTGCAGGTGCCCTGCCGGATCTACGCCCCGGTCGGCGTGCACCGCGACCTGCTGGCCTACCTGGTGCGCCGCCTGCTCGAGAACGGCGCCAACAGCTCCTTCGTCAACAACATCGCCGACGACCGCGTCCCGGCCGCGGTGATCGGTGCCGACCCCGCGCAGCGCCTGGCGAGCCTGCAGCACCTGCAGAATCCCGGGATTCCCCGGCCGACCGACCTGTTCGGCGGCGAGCGCCTGCTCGCCCACGGCGACGACCTGGCCGACCCGGACGACCTGCTGGCCCTGCAGGAAGCGGTCGCCGACTGGCAGCCGGGCCTCGTCGTCGCTGCCGACGAATCCGGCGGGACGCTCGCCGTGACCAACCCGGCGCGGCGCGCCGACCTGCTGGGTCACTACCGCCCGAGCACGCCGCAGGACATGCGAACCGCGCTCGACCGCTCCCAGCAGGCCTTCCTGGCCTGGTCGGCACAGCCCGCATCGGCACGCGCCGACGCGCTGCGCCGCGCCGCCGACCTGTACGAACAGCACCG
>CAZOUC010000040.1:0-11291 GCA_964582825.1 uncultured Enterobacteriaceae bacterium
GTGCCGCGACCCGCAGCGCTTCATCGTGGCGCTCGGTGACAGCCCGAACGACGAGGCGATGCTCGGCGACGCCGACCTTGCGGTCGTCGTGCGCTCACGCCGCTCACATACCCTGGACTTGCCGCAAGGCACGCGCTCGTGGCATACACTGCAGCCCGGCCCCGAGGGCTGGCGTGCGGCACTGGACTACTTTCTCGACCACTGGCAGGGGGACCGCTTCGATGGCTGATTTTCACCAGAACGGTGTCGTGACGACGCTGCACAACCTGACCAGGCGGCCACTCGCAGAGCTGGAATCGGAGCTCAAGCAGTTCAGCGAAAGCGTGCCGATGGGACTGGTGCTGCCGTCACTGTACTCGGAACTCAGTCGGCCTGCCCTGGGCTCGATCCTCGAGGAACTGGCCAAGGTGGACTACCTCGAGGAGGTGGTGATCGGTCTCGACGGGGCCGACGAGGAGCAGTACCGTCACGCGCTGCGCTACTTCGCCGCGCTGCCGCAGCGACCGCGGGTACTCTGGCACGACGGTCCGCGCCTGCGCACCATCGACGCCCAGCTCAAGGAGCTGGACCTGGCGCCGGAGTTCCCCGGCAAGGGCCGTAACGTCTGGTACTGTTTCGGCTACATGCTGGCAACGGGTCGCAGCGACGCCGTGGCGCTGCACGACTGCGACATCACGACCTACAGCAGGGAACTGCTGGCGCGTCTGATCTATCCGGTCGCCAATCCGTCCTTCAAGTACGCCTTCTGCAAAGGCTACTATCCGCGCATTGCCGGTGATCGCATCAGCGGCCGGGTGACCCGCCTGTTCGTGACGCCGCTGCTGCGCAGCCTCAAACGCATCTGCGGTCCGAGCAACTACCTGGAGTATCTCGACAGCTTTCGATACCCGCTGGCGGGGGAATTCTCCCTGCGCAAGAGCGTACTCAAGGACCTGCGGATTCCCTGCGACTGGGGCCTGGAAGTCGGCGTGCTGTCCGAAGTCCATCGCAACTACTCGACCAACCGCCTGTGCCAGGTGGACATCGCCGACGTCTACGACCACAAGCACCAGGACCTGTCGCCCGACGACGTGCAGCGCGGCCTGTCCAAGATGAGCATCGACATCGCCAAGGCGGTCTTCCGCAAGCTGGCGACGCAGGGCGAGGTGTTCTCCCACGAACGCTTCCGCACCATCAAGGCGACCTATTTCCGCATCGCGCTCGATTTCATGGAAACCTATCACGATGATGCGATGATGAACGGCTTGCGCTACGATCGGCACGTCGAGGAGAACGCGGTCGAACTGTTTGCCCAGAACATCATGCTCGCCGGCAAGCGGTTCCTCGAGAACCCGATGGAAACCCCGTTCATTCCCAGCTGGCGCCGCGTGGCCAGCGCCAGGCCCGGGATTCTGACGCAGCTGCGTGAGGCCGCCGATGCCGACATGGCCGAGTACGCCCAGTGAGTACCACCCGTCGTGAGCGATTCGACCTCGGACCTGCTGCATCGCCTGCACCGCCACCTGGAGGTGCTCTACCCGCATGAGAACCTCTCCGAGCTCGGTGCCGTGCTGCTCGAGGACATGGGACTCGACCAGGGCGCGGATTCGCCCGAGCAGTACCGCAATCACTGGGATCAGCGCGACTGCCTGCTGATCACCTACGGCAACAGCATCGTGGACGGCGTCGCGCCCCTCGAGGGTCTGCGCCGTTTCCTGCGTGAGGAACTGCAGGGGGTCGTCAGTGCCGTTCACCTGCTGCCGTTCTTCCCCTACAGCTCGGACGACGGCTTCGCGGTAATCGACTATCTGGCCGTCGACGAGCAGCTCGGCGACTGGTCCCAGGTCGAGGGCATGGCGCGGGATTTCGATCTGATGGTCGACGTCGTGATCAACCACGTGTCCAGCCACAGCGCCTGGTTCCAGAACTACCGCGACGGGCGCGACCCGGGTAAGGACTATTTCATCGAGGCCGATCCGGAAGCGGACCTCGGCGATGTCGTCAGGCCGCGCAACACGCCGCTGCTGACCGAAGTCGAAACCCAGGCCGGTACCCGCTACGTGTGGAGCACCTTCGGTCCCGACCAGATCGACCTGAACTTCGCCAACCCGCAGGTGCTGCGCGAGTTCGTGCGCATCGTGCGCGACTACCTCGAGCGCGGGGCGCGCATCCTGCGCCTCGACGCCGTCGCTTTCCTGTGGAAACGCATCGGCACGCCATGCATCCACCTGCAGGAAACGCACGAGGTCGTGAAGCTGCTGCGCACCCTCGTCGAGCACAAGCGCCGTGACGCGATCCTGATCACCGAGACCAACGTTCCCAACCGTGAGAACCTGACCTATTTCGGCAACAGCAACGAGGCGCACGCGATCTACAACTTTTCGTTGCCGCCGCTGTTGCTGCACACGCTGATGAGCGGCGACTGCCGGCACCTCAAGACCTGGATGATGAGCATGCCGCCGCCGCAGAACGGCACGGCCTACCTGAACTTCATCGCCTCACACGACGGCATCGGTCTGCGTCCCCTCGACGGCTTGCTGGAGCAGGAGGAAATCGACTCGCTGATCGATACGATGCGCAGTTTCGGCGGTCGCGTCAGCTACCGGCGATCGCGCGAAGGCCCCGACAAGGCCTACGAGATCAACATCGCGCTGTTCGACGCGCTCAAGGGCACGAGCGCCGGCGGTGTGGACGGCTGGCAGGTCGAGCGATTTCTCTGCGCGCACGCGATCATGCTGGCCCTGGAGGGTATACCCGCCTTCTACATACACAGCCTGCTCGCCACGGGCAATGACTACATCGCGGTCGAACGCAGCGGTCGCCTGCGCACCATCAACCGTCACCGCTGGTCGCGGGAGGCGCTCGACTCCGCCCTGCGCGACCCGATGCAGCACCACGGGCGCGTGTTCTCGGAACTGCGTCGCCTGATCCGGATCCGCCGCGCCCAACCGGCGTTTCACCCCAATGCGACCCAATTCACCCTGCACCTCGGTACCCAGGTCTTCGCCTTCTGGCGGCAGAGCCAGGTACGCGACCAGAGCATCTTCTGCATCAACAACATCACCGCCGACTGGCAGCGGATCAATCTCGCCGACATCAACCTGATCCAGACCGAGTTGTGGGTGGATCTGATCAGCGGCGACTGCGTCACCGATTTCAAGGGTGCCCTGGAGCTGGCCCCTTACCAGTGCGTGTGGTTGAGCAACCGCGGCGCTGACGGTCCGGAACTCGCGGACGTATAGCCGCGCTCAGATCAGTTCGTCGAGTTTGGATTCGATGGCGTCGACCAGGGTCGGGCGCATCACCCGGAGCATCATGCCCAGAGTCGCTTCGATGACGATTTCCGATTCGGTGAGGCGGATGCTGCCCTGTGCGCCGGTGCGGCGGAAGATCAGCGTGTCGCCCTGCTTGCGGTAGCTGATGTTGAGGGCTTCGGCCATCTCCGCGGCCAGCTCGTCCATCAAGGCGTGCGCCTCGTCGAGGCTGAGGTCGTGTTCGCGGCGGATGTAGATGTCGGCCATGCGCAATGGGGGCGGACGTAATCGAAGCTGGCCTCGCAGTATACGCTTCAATGGCTGGTGGCGCGCAGTCGCAGCAGGACGACGATGCCGGGCACCATCGCCAGCGCAGTGACCAGGTACGGCAGGTCCGCATGGAGCTGGTACAGGCCGGTGCCGGCCACGGGTCCGATCACGAAGCTCAGTCCCGGCAGCGACGACGCGACGCCGGCCGCGCCGCCCTGTTCGCGGGGTGTCACGGCGAGCGAGATGGCGGCGCTGAACCCGGGTCCGCTCAGACCCATCGACAGGCCCAGCAGGGCCATGCTGGAGGCGATAAGCCAGGCGTTCTCGCGGGCGACCAGCAACAGCAGGAGCGCCAGCATCGACAGCGGCAGGCCGACTCGCAGCAACCACAGCGGGGCGACCGTCAGGCGCTGCACGATGACCAGCTGCGCGAACAGCGACAGCATGGCCGAGACCATCATCATCAAGCCGTAGTAGCGTGCGGTCGCGCGCGCGTCGAGCCCGAGACTGTCCTGCAGGCGGAACGCCAGGGTCTGCTGGATCACCGAGAAGCCGAGAAAGACCAGCAGGCCCAGCAGCAGGAAGGGGCGCAGGCGCCGGTCGAAGTAGCTCAGGCGGGCTGCGACCTGGTGGCGGTCGAGGGCCGGACTGGGCGGCAGCAGGTAGCCGATCAGCGCGATGCACAGGACCAGGGCACCGATACCGAAATAGACCGGTAGCAACAGTGATACGCCGGCCAGCAGGCCGGCCACGGCGGGCCCGAGGATCGAGCCGATACTGAAACCGGCGCCGATCTTGCCCATGCCGGCGGTGCGCGCCGCCGGCGAGGTCACGTCGGCCACGTAAGCCGTTGCGGAAGGGTGGGTCGCCGACATGATCAGCGACTGCGTCATGCGCACCGCGACGAGCGCCGCGTACAGGCCGCCGCCCAGCCAGGCGCCGGACAGGCCCAGCTCGAACAGCATTGCCAGGCCGAAACAGCCCAGCGCCGAACCCGACAGGCCGATCAGCAGCACCGGCTTGCGGCCTAGCCGGTCGCTGATCCGTCCCCAGATCCGGCTGGCGAAAAAGAACACGACCGCGGAACTCGAGATGATGCTGCCGACCTGCAGCTCGGTCAGGGAAATCTCGCGGCCGATGGCCGGCAGCACGGCGAACAGGATCGTCTGGATCATGCCGTGCGCGACCACGCCGAGCGTCAGCAGGCCGATGATGCGGCGGGAGGAAGAGCGCGCCGAGGTCATGGGGAGGACCGCGGCCACGACGAGACACGGCCGGCGGGACACAGCCCCCGGCAGGGAGAGGAATCGGGAATCATGGCGTCAGATCATAGCCGCCGCCGGCGCACGGCGAAACGGAACTTTGCGATAAACTTAGAAGCCATCGGTATTTCCCTGCGCTCGTCGGCTTCACTACAGTGGGCCGCGATCGACGTACGATGCGGCACAAGGACCAGGCTGTGAACCCAGCGGCGCTGCGCGACAGCGACGACCTGCGGCAGGTGAATCGTGACCTGGCGGGCGCCGGCCCCGAGGACATCATCCGCTGGGCCCTGGACCTCGGGCTGCGTCCGTTCGCCAGCACCAGCTTCGGACCCGCTGCAGCCGTCATGCTGCACCTGATCTCCCGTGTCGACCCGAAGGTGCCCATCGTCTGGGTCGACACCGGCTACAACCTTCGAGACACCTACGTGGTGGCGCAGCGTCTGATCGAGCGATTGCCTCTCAACCTCAAGGTTTACACGCCGCGCATGACAGCGGAGCGCTGGAACGCGCTCAACGGCGGCATACCCCAGCTCGACGAGGCCGACCTCCACGCCGAATTCACCCGCGTCATAAAGCTCGAGCCCTTCGACCGCGCGGTCGCCGAGCTGCAGCCGCAACTATGGCTGACGGGCATCCGCCGCGACGAGACCGCTTACCGCCGTGGCCTCGACGTCGTGTCCCGCGAGGACCGGCGCGGCATGCTGCGGGTTGCGCCGGTGTTCCACTGGAGCAAGGCCGACATGGACGCCTACCTGTCGCGCCACGACCTGCCGAGCTGCCGCCACTACTTCGATCCGACCAAGGCACTCGATGACCGCGAATGCGGTCTGCACACCGGCCTGTAGCGCTTCAGCCGGCGCGGCGCGCAACGGCGATGGCGCGGCGTGGCGCCGGAAAACCCTCGATGGTCCGCTCAGGGTCGTGCGGGTCCAGAAAGTCGGCCAGCGACTGAAAGCGCATCCAGGGGCCGCGGCGCTGCTCCTCGATCCCGGTGCGGGTCACGTCGACGATGTCGACATCCGTCAGTCCCGCGCCCGTCAGCCAGGAACGCAGGCGGGCGGGGCTCGGAATCTGCCAGACATTGCGCATCTGCGCGTAGCGCGGCCGTGGCTCGAGGACCTCGTCGCGCCCGCTGTCCAGCACCAGGGTCTCGATCACCAGCTGAGCGCCGGGTCGGGCGGCTTCGCGCAGCAGCGCGAGGTGTGCCAGCGGGTCACGGCGATGGTAGATCACGCCCATCGACATCACGGTGTCGAAATCGGCCAGGCCCGGCGGCAGATCCTCGTCGCGCAGCGGCAGCAGGAACACCGGTTCGCCACCGAGGTAGCGCTGCAGCAGCCGGAACTGGGCCAGGAACAGGCGCGTCGGGTCGATACCGAGCGCGAACGCGGCACCGGCGCCACGCAGGCGCCACAGGAAATAGCCGTTGCCACAGCCGACGTCGAGGACACGTCTCCCGGCCAGGTCGTCCAGGTGCGGTACGAGCCGCTGCCACTTCCAGTCCGAGCGCCACTCGGCGTCGAGCAGGGTGCCGAACAGCTCGAACGGGCCCTTGCGCCAGGGCATCAGGGTGCCGAGCGTGTCGAGCAATGCCTGCTGCTGCCGCGCGTCCAGATCCCGGGCGCTGCCGATCGCCGGTGCCGGCCGGTCCAGTTCGACGCGCGACGGCGTCACCGCCGGCAGGCCGTCGAGCGCGCGCTGCCAGCGCGCCTCGTCGCCATGAGGGCGCTCGACGTAGCGCCGCTGCAGTGCCTCCCGCCAGGCGGCCTCATGAGCACCGGGCCGGCCGTCGCGGATCGCGGCGAAAAAGCCGTCGAACGGCGTCACGGTTCGGCCAGCAGCGACACGAAGTTGAAGCACTGCAGCCACACCGTACAGCGGCGAAAGCCCGCACGCTGCAGGCGCTGCCGGTGCGTCGCGAGTGTCTCTGGCACCAGCACCCGCTCGAGCGCGCTGCGCTTGCGGGCGATCTCCAGGCGACTGTAGCCCTGGTCATGCTTGAAGGCGTGGTGCAGTTCGGTCAGCAGTTGCTGTTCCGCGGCGTCGTCGAACTGCAGTTTTTCCGACAGCACCAGGCGCCCGCCGGGACGCAGGCCGACCGCAATGCGCCGCAGCAATGCCTCGCGGTCGGCGGGCGGCACGAACTGCAGGGTGAAGTTCAGAACCACCAGGTCGGCCGACTCGACCGGCGTATCCCGCAGGTCTGCACAGCGCAGGTCGACGCGCCCGCCGAGGCCGGCACGCTCGAACTGCCGGCGCGCCTGCGCGATCATGTCGGGGGAGTTGTCCACTGCAATGACCTGCATCGACTCGCTGCGCGCGCCGCGCAGCATCGCCAGCGTCGCCGCGCCGAGCGAGCAGCCGAGGTCGTAGCAGCGTGGCGCGTCGGCGCCGATAGCACCGGCAATCGTGCCGAGCAGGTCCAGGGTCAGCCGGTAGCCGGGCACGGAGCGCTCGATCATGTCCTCGAACACGGCAGCGACGCGCGCGTCGAAGCGAAACGGCACCGCGCCGCTGTCAGGCGCCTGGAAGATGTCGTCGCGATCGCTCATGGCGTTGACCGGACCCGTCCGGTTCAGGGCGTCTCGTCGTCTTGCGGGACCAGCTGCCGCCACATGGCGTCGAACACCTCAGGCTCGACGCCCTTGCGCAGCATCAGGCGCCGGGCTTCGTCGGCGTCGTAGCGCTGGTGCTGCACCAGCAACGCGGCGGTACCGGCCAGGCGGCCGACGTACAGGGCCCGTGCCAGCGGGTTCATTTCGTTGACGGGTCGCATCCTGACGTACTCGGCGATGGCGTTCTGCATGTGCTCGCCGAGATGCCAGTCCTCGACGATCAACTGCGTCACGCGGCCCGAGTGCGCCTCGATGATGCGGACGAACACCTCGACGCGCGGCAGGATTCCCGCGAAGCGTTTGTACAGGTCGATCGTCAGCCGGAACAGGACGATGTCGCTGACGCAGGACACGAGACCAAGCAGGTGTGCCGTGAAGCTGTCGCAGCTGTTGGTCTTGCGCGCGTACTGCTGCGCCGCAACGGCGGACTGGAAGGCCTGGTCCCAGGCGGTCTTGGAGAAGTCTTCGAAGTAACCGCGCGGCACCTGGAACACCGGCTGCATGATCGAGGCGGAGATCAGCGACTTCAGGCCGTCCATGCCGAGCAGGACGATTGCCCGACCGATGGTGTCGACCGGCTCGGACGAGATCCGGTAAAAAGGGCTGTTGGCGAGCTTGAGCACGTCGCCGGTGATGACCGGATCCTGGACGATGATCTCCACCAGTTCCTGCTTGGTGCTGTCGTCGTTGCGCACGGCACGCAGCAGCTTCGGCAGCACCATCGGCCGGCGCGGGAAGTACTGGGAATTGCTGACCGCCTGCTCGAGCAGTTTGCCGGCGGCGTGGACGATCTCTTCGTGCTCTCCGGTAATCGAGTAGGGAAAGGCGCCCTTGCCGAAGGCCAGTTCGTAATGCCGGCGTCGCAGTTCGACCGTGTCCCCGTCCTCGAAGTCGATGTGTCGCACGGGTCCGGTGGCCGCGTCTGCCGGGTTCGGGGTCTGCTGCGGCGCCGGGGACCTGTCGCGAGGACGCCCGCGCAGCAGCAGAAACAGCACCAGTCCGAGAGCCACGGCGGCGGCGAAGGCCGCAATCCAGTATTCCATAGAGACGTCCTGTTCTCCGTCCGGCGCCGATCCGTGCCGCAAACATGACAGTATAATTTATAGTTGAGTTTTCGCCGGCGGTCCGCATGTCCAAGTCCAAGTCCGTCGAGCGCCTGCGCAGCGGGCGTTTCGAGCGCGGCCTCAGTCTCACACGCATGAGTCTCCTCGCCGGATCGCGTTTTGCGGTCCAGTCGGCGCGGGACTTCTGGGCCCCGGCAGCGGAGCGCGAACAGCGGCGCAGCGCCCGGCTCAGCGCCCAGGCGGAGTACCTCGTCGAGGAGCTCGGGCGGCTCAAGGGCAGCGTGGTGAAGATCGGCCAGATGATGGCGCTGTACGGCGAGCACTTCCTGCCCCCCGAAGTCACGGCCGCGCTGCATACCCTCGAGGACCGCACCGTCGCCCTGGACTGGTCGGTGATGCGCCGCGAACTGGAACGCGAGCTGGGCAGGTCGGCGCTGCGGGACCTGGACATCGACCCGGTTCCCATCGGCGCTGCGTCGCTCGGCCAGGTCCACCTGGCGCGGCGTCGCAGCGACGACGCGGCGATCTGCCTCAAGATCCAGTACCCCGGCGTGGCGGACTCGATCGACGGCGACATCGACGCGGTGGCGACCCTGCTCAAGGTCGGCAGCCTGGTCAACTCGATGCAGGAATTCGAGACCTGGCTCGACGAAGTGCGCGGCATGCTGCATCGCGAGGTCGACTACCGGCTCGAAGCCGACACGACGCGCCGGTTCCGCGAGCGCCTGCGCGACGACCGGCGATTCATCGTACCGAAGGTCTACGACGAGTACTCGACCGGGCGCGTGCTCGCCACCAGTTTCGAGCGCGGCTTCCCGGTCACCGCCGGCGACGTCGACGCCTTGCCGCTACGGCGCCGCAATGCCATAGCCGAGGCCTTCCTCGAACTGTTCCTGCGCGAGATCTTCGAGTGGGACGAGATGCAGACCGACCCCAACTTCGGCAACTATCGCATCGCCCTGTCCGCCAGCGGCCGGGGCCGGGACCGGATCGTGCTGCTCGACTTCGGTGCCGTGCAGACCTTTCCGGCATCGTTCATGGAGCCGCTGCGCGGCATGATCCGCGGCGCCTACGAGGCCGATCTGGAACAGGTGATGGCCGGTGCGCGGCAACTCGGCTTCATGCGTGCGGAATATCCCGAAGCCGTCCAGAGGTCCTTTGCCGAAGTGTGCACGGCGGTGATCGAACCGCTGGTGGTCACCGACGGTCGTGCCCCGGAGCAGGCGCTCAACAGCGACGGGCAGTACTGCTGGCAGGGCAGCAACCTGCCGAAGCGCGTTGCCAAGCGCGCGGCGCGTTCGGCATTCAGTCGCTACTTCACGATGCCGCCGCGCGACTTCGTGTTCCTGAACCGCAAGCTGATCGGCGTGTACACCTTCATCAGCGTGCTCGATGCCCAATTCAACGGGGGCGACATCCTCGAAGCTTACCTCTGAGCCTCGGTCGCCCGGTCGAGGGCGTCGAGCAGGTCCCGGCCGCGTCGCTTGATGCGCGCCCGGTTCTCCGGACCCATGCGCAGCAGCAGCTTCTGGATGTCCGGCAGCGCCTCCAGCGACGGATCCGCGAAGCGATACAGCACCGATGGCTGGACCAGGTCCAGGTCGCCCGCGATCTCCGGAGTCGCCAGCGCGATCTCGACGGCTGAGCGCAGGGCGTCCCGCGGGGATGTGCTGCTTTCGCCGAGCTCGCGCCAGGCGGTTTCGATCAGCGGTTCGAAGCGCTGCATCCAGGCAACCAGGGTATCCGGGTCGATGCTTTCGACCAGCACCACGAGGGCTTCATACCGCGCGTAGTTGTCGGTCGCGATGACCAGCCGGTCCTGCCGGCGGGCGGTACGGAATTCCCCTTCCGGCGTCGGCCAGGCAAAGGGCTTGCGCAGGATCTCGCCGTTGGCCAGGCCGCCGAGGATCACCGCCTGGCGCCGAATGATCTCGTCCTCGGGCAGCAGCAGTTCCGCGCGTGACGGCCCGAGCAGTTGCGTCAGGCTGTCGCGCACCAGCGGATCGCTGTCGTCGAGCGACGGCAGCGGGTCCGGCTCGGGCTCGGCCTCGGTCTGGTCGACGGCCGCGGGCGCCTCCGCCGGTGCCGGATCCGGCGCCGTATCGGGCACCAGCAGCGGCGGGTCTGCCGCCGGCGCGGTGACTGGCGGGGCCGTCGTAACCGGCGCCGGCAACACGTCATCCTGGCCGCCCTGCCGGTAGCCGAACCAGGCGGCCACCGCGACCAGAGCGATGACCGCCAGGGGCCACCAGCGCCGATTCCCGGCGCCACCGTGGTCTCCGATTCGCTGTTCTTCGTCGACGCGCATTGCTGACTCCTTCAGCCGCTTCCGGATTCGCAGAGGTTCGACCAGGCCTCGTCCAGTTGCTTGTGCAGGACTTCGGCGATGCCCGGCAGTTCCGTCTCCTGCAGGCGGGCGCCCTCGACCGCAGCCAGTTCGGTGAGCTGACGGTCGATCCGACGCACCAGCCAGATCACCTCGCGTGTCGTCAGCACCGTGTCGTGCAGGTCTGCCGGTCGGGCACCGCCTGCGCTCTGGCTGCGGATCATGAATTCGAATACCTCGTTGCCGATCCCCGAAGACAGGCACACCCACTGCACCTGCCGGGCCAGGCTCAGGAGACTCCGGGTCAGGGCCGTCGCCGGCAGGGTCTCGACGATGCCGCGGACCGAGCCCAGCCGCTCGAGCATGACCTGCAGGGACCGGTTGACCGCGAGCAGTTGTTCGGTGCTCGGCAGGTCGTCGCCCGGCTGGGCCTGGGGCGCCGGCGCGTGGCCGAGCACGCGGGCCGCGGCCTGGTAGTTCTGTTCGCCGAAGGTCACCGCATTGACCCGCAGGAAGGC
>CAZOUC010000041.1:0-11291 GCA_964582825.1 uncultured Enterobacteriaceae bacterium
GACGGCGTGCGCACCTACGAGCAGCTCATGCAGGCCATGGCCAAGGCCCTGGGCATGGACTTCGTCGACACGGACATCCTGATCCAGGTGCGCAGGGGTCAGACCCTGCAGGAGATATTCGACGCCGGCGGGCCGATCGCGCTGCGCAGCCTCGAGGAGGCGGTGCTGCTCGATGTCGACCCGAGCGGCCGGGTCGTCGCCACCGGCGGCAGCGCCGTGTACAGCACCCGCGCCATGCTGGCCCTGAAGACCGTTGCCACGGTGGTGTGGCTGCGCGTTCCGCTCGACCAGCTGGAGCAACGCCTCGACAACTTCGAGTCGCGCGGCATCGTGCGGGAGCCGGGGCAGACCCTCGAGCAGCTGTTCGCTGAGCGCGAGACGCTCTACCAACGCCACGCCGACATCGTCGTCGATGCGGACACGCCGGCGCCGGACGCTGTCGTCACCGAGATCCTGGCGCAGCTCGACGCTCAACCGCGGAAGTAGCGCTGCGGCACGAAAGGCATCTTCGTCACCGTGACCGGGCGCGACTTGCCGCGCACCTGCGCCTGCAGCGCCGTGTCCACTTTGGCGAGGTCGCGGTTCACGTAGGCCATCGCAACCGGCGCGCCGACGCTGGGGCCAAAGCCGCCGCTGCACACCTCGCCGCAGGGTTCGCCCTGTAGGTCCAGGATCGTCGCGCCCTCGCGTACCGGCGCCCGGCCGTCGACGCGCAGGCCGACCCGGCGCCGCGGCGCGCCAGCGGACATCTGCTCGAAGATCCGTTCCGAGCCGGGAAAGCCGCCCTCCCTGGCCCCGCCCGGGCGCCGCACCTTGGCGATGCTCCAGGCGATCGACGCCTCGACCGGCGTCGTGTCGGTGTTCATGTCGTGTCCGTACAGGCACAGGCCGGCTTCGAGGCGCAGCGAATCGCGCGCGCCGAGGCCAATCGGCCGGACCGCATCGTACGCCAGCAGGCGACGCGCCAGCGCGTCCGCCGCGTCGGCGGCGACCGAGAGCTCGAAACCGTCCTCGCCGGTGTAGCCGGAGCAGGTCACGTGCACCGGTATGCCGTCGATCTCGCTGACCTTGCCGGTCATGAACACCAGCCCGGCGCAGTCCGGTGCCAGCTCGGCGATGACTTCGCGCACGCCCGGTCCCTGCAGGGCCAGCAGGGCGCGGGCACCCCACCAGTCGACGTCGCAGCCGGAGAGCTTGGCGCGCAGGTGCGCGAAGTCCTGGTCCTTGCAGGCCGCGTTGACCACCAGGAAGAACCGGTCCTCGGCCCAGCGCATGACGATCAGGTCGTCGAGGATGCCGCCATCGGGGTTGGTGAAGATCGTGTAGACCTGCGCGCCGATCGCCAGGCCGACGAGGTCTGCCGGCACCAGGCCTTCAAGCGCCGCTGCCGCCCGGTCACCGGTGACCAGCACCTGGCCCATGTGCGAGACATCGAACAATCCGGCGCGCTCGCGCGTGTGCAGATGTTCCTTGAGAATGCCGTCCGGGTACTGCACCGGCATGCGGTAACCCGCGAAGGGCACCATGCGAGCGCCGAGTTCCTCGTGCAGCGGCGCCAGTGGGACGTCTTTCAATTCGACGGAATCCTGATCGCTCATCGTATCGCTCCAGGTCTGCAAACCGACAGTATCGCAAGGCCGGGCCGGGGCGGCCACATGCGGCGTCGCGGCAGGCAGCCGCGGAACCGATAGCCGACGGGTAACGTAGTTCCACCGCAGGCGGCCGCCAGCAGGCGGCTGTGGCACAATCGCGGGCTTTTGCGGGACCGAAGACTTGAATACGACGCAGGTGGAATTTCATCCCGACCCGGTGATTCAGGAGCGCCGCGAGCGGGTGTTCCTGGTGCTGGCGGGAACGTTTCTCTGCGCGATGACGCTGCTGAACGTCATCGGCATCTCGCGCTTCATCCAACTCGGCCCGATGGCGCTCGCGGTCGGCGTGCTGCCCTACCCGCTCACGTTCCTGTGTACGGACCTGGTCAGCGAGCTGTACGGCAGACGGCGGGCCAACTTCCTCGTCACGGTGGGCCTCGGCCTGAACCTGTTCATCCTGGCCTGCCTGTACCTCGGGCAGGCCATCCCGCCCGTCGACGCCGCCTCGCAGCCGCCGTGGCAGGTGCTCGACCTGGCCGGCGAGGTGGGCCTGCCCGACGGCAGCGTGGTGAGCGGCCAGGTCGAGCTCTACACCTTCATTTACTCACTGACCTCGGGCGCGGTGTTCGCGTCGATGATGGCCTACATCGCCGCCCAGTACTGCGACGTGCAGTTGTTCCATTTCTGGAAGCGCGTCACCCGCGGCAAGCACCTGTGGGTGCGCAACAACTTCAGCACCCTGATCAGCCAGGGTGTGGACTCGGTGATGGTGATCGGCATCACCTTCGGCGCCGCCTTTTACCGGGGCGAGATCAGCGGCCAGCAGATGCTGGTGCTGATGGGCAGCAATTACCTGTTCAAGATGTGCGCGGCGATGGCCGACACCCTGCCCTTCTACTTCCTGACCGCACGCCTGAAGCGCTATCTCCACCTCAGCGACTGACCCTCAACGGGTTCCAGAGACGATTGAACGCCGTTCAGTCGTCCCTGGAACCGTTGCAGGGGCCGGTCAGGACTGGATCTGGCCGAGGTTGGCGTGGATGACGGCGCCGTTGATGACGGGATTGGCGGCACAGAATGCGATCGTGGCGGCAATCTCCGCAGGCTCGATCAGACGCCCGAAACAGACCCCGGCGCCGAGGCTGTCGAGGACCTCCTGCTGCCCACCGACGTGGGCACGCAGCATCTCGGTGTCGGTGAAGCCGGGGCAGACGCAGGCGGTGTGAATGCCGCTGCCGGCGAGATCCTGGCAGGTGGCCCGCATCAAGCCGATCTGGGCGTGCTTCGACACCACGTAGGAGCAGGCGCCCGGTACGGCCTTGTCGCCGAGCGTGGACCCGACGTAGACGATCGACGAACCCGGTCGCATCAGCGGCAGCAGCAGGCCGTTGAGTTGCTGGGCGGCGACCACGTTGACCTGCAGCGCGGCGGTGAGAGCGGTGCCGTCCAGGTCACGCACGCTGTCCTTGCGCAGCAGGCCGGAATTGTGCACGAGGCAGATGGACGCGCTGTCGCTGACCGCCTCCACCACGGCGGCGCCGTGCGCCTCGGCCCAGGATGCATCGGCGAGGTCCACGTGCAGTTGCGTGACCCCCGGCTCCGGGCAGTCGCTGCGCGACAGGTTGACGACGCGGTACCCCGCGTCGAGAAAGCGACGAACGGTGGCGCGGCCGATGCCCTTGCTGCCCCCGGTGATCACCAGCGTATTCATGCTCCACCCTCCCCGCCCGGGCTGCATTCCCAGTGGCTCGAACCCCACTGCCCGGGTCCGGAGGACACCTTGATGGTGATCGCCCGGATGTCGAATTCCGAACCGGCACAGACGTCGCGCCGCAGCTCCCCGAGCAGGTAGTCGGCAAACTCTTCCACGGTCGCGTTGCGGATCGGCAGCAGCAGCGTATCGGCACGAAGGAAGTGCATCGTCTCGCCGGCGAAGGTCACCCGGTACTCGCGGTCGAGCGTTTCGATCGTCAGGTAGGGCGACTCGGCCGGCAGGATCAGGTACTCGTCCAGCGTTTCACACAGCTGCTCGAGCTTGCGCTTGAATACGCCGTAACTGAAGGCCATGCCGTTCGGCCCGACCGGCGCTGTCAGCGACGCGGCAACGGAAAAATTGTGCCCGTGCAGCCGCTCCCGCTCGGTCGCCGAGAAGATGGTGAAGTGGGCAGCGGAGAACTTGAGGTACTCCTTGGCCAGTTCGATCGTGGTCAGGCGGTTCATCGCGTCGTCGAGCCGGAAGACGAATAGCCGGATTGTACGCCAGCCCCCCGCTCCGGGATCATTTCGCCATGGGGCTGGTGTACCATGTCGACGCCCCTGATGGCCAGCCCGCAGCAGAGCATGACCCAGTCCTCGCCCACCCGTCGCTACCGAAGAACCAAGATCGTCGCGACCCTGGGTCCGGCGTCCTCGTCGCCGGAAATGATCGACGCCCTGGTCGCGGCCGGCGTCGACACGTTCCGCCTGAATTTTTCCCACGGTCGCATGGAAGACCATTACCAGCGTGCGCACATGGTTCGTGAGGCGGCGACCCGGCACGGTGTGGAGGTCGCCCTGCTCGGTGACCTGCAGGGTCCGAAAATCCGCATCGCGGGCTTCCGCGACGGCACCGTGGAACTGGTCGCCGGAGAGCCGTTCACGCTGGACTGCAGCCTCGGCCGGGACGACGGCAACGTGCGAACGGTCGGCGTGGACTTTCCCCCGCTGCCCGACTCGGTCGAGCCCGGCGACATCCTGCTGCTCGACGACGGCCGCCTGCGGCTGACCGTGACCGAGGTCGACGGTCAGCGCGTCCACTGCCGCGTGCTGCTCGGCGGCCGCCTGTCGAGCCGCAAGGGCCTGAACCGGCTCGGCGGCGGACTGTCGGCACCGGCCCTGACGGCAAAGGACCACGAAGACATCGGCCACGCCCGCGCCCTCGGTCTCGACTACGTGGCGGTATCCTTCCCGGCCCGCGCCGCCGACGTCGACGAGGCGCGCTTGAGCCTGGAGCGGCACGGCAGCCAGGCGCGGGTGGTGGCGAAGATCGAGCGCGCCGAGGCGGTAGCCGACGACCAGGTGCTCGAGGACATCATCGCCGCGGCCGACGCGATCATGGTCGCCCGCGGCGACCTGGGCGTCGAAATCGGCGACGCCGAGCTGATAGGCATCCAGAAAAAGCTGATCTCGCAGGCGCGGCGCATGAACCGCGCGGTCATCACCGCGACCCAGATGATGGAGTCGATGATTTCCAGCCCGATCCCGACCCGCGCCGAGGTCTTCGACGTCGCCAACGCGGTGCTGGACGGCACCGACGCGGTGATGCTCAGCGCCGAAACGGCCACCGGGCAGTACCCGGTCGAAACGGTGCGCGCCGTCGCCGAATCCTGTCTCGGTGCCGAGCGGCAGCCGAGCACGCAGCGCTCGAGCCACCGCATCGACCGTCGCTTCGGCCGCGTCGACGAGGCCATCGCGATGTCCTCGGTGTACGCGGCCAACCACCTCGACAACGTCGGCGGCATCATCTGCCTGACCGAGTCGGGTTCGACCCCGCTGTGGATGTCCCGACTGCGCTCGGGCCTGCCGATCTACGCCTTGAGCCGCGACGTGACGACGCTGCGCCGGGTTCGCCTGTTCCGCGGCGTGATGCCGGTGTACTTCGACGCCCACAGCGACGAACCCGAGGGGGCCGCGAACGAAGCGGTCGCGGTCCTGCAGCGGCGCGGCCTGGCGCGCCCCGGAGAACGCTTCATCCTCACCCACGGCGAGCGCGTCGGCGTCGGCAGCGGCACCAATACCATGACGATCGTCACGGTCTGAGCACCGCGGAGCGCCGGCGGTACGACGCGTTCCGGCACGAATTCTTCTGCAGAATCAGCACTGTGCCCGTCGAGGCACGGTATACTGGCGGTTTCGCCCCTGGCCAACGGATTGGCGGCGCCAGCAGGCGACGACTAGACTCAATGGACTGTGTTTTCAGGGGGTAGGCCATGAACGGAGACGCGCTTGCGCGTGCCAGACAGAACGACGACCGCGACGCCGGGCGCAGCGCCCGCATCGAAACCCGGCGTCTGCCGACAACTGCGCTCGAACAGATTCTCGCCCTGTGTGCGATTCCGACCGTTGCCGTCAGCGAGGTCCTGGTCGCCGAGGTCCGTGCGGCCCTGCAGGAGCGCCAGCAGAACTGACACCGGTCGGCCCGCACACGGAGGCCCGCCATGAAACGCCCCATCGTTCTTCTGTTCCTTATGGCCGCGGTGGTGATCGCGATCGTGCAGTTGTCGCCCGAACCACCCGCAGACGACGGTACCGCACCGCCCGATGCAGAGCCCGAGGCGGCTACTGAGGCCGAACCGGAGGGCATCGCCTGGTTCGATGGCCGTGTCGAGGACGCCTTCGCCGCCGCCCGCAGCGAGGACAAGCCGATCTTCCTGTACTGGGGCGCCGAGTGGTGCCCGCCCTGTGCGCAGATCAAGTCGACGATCTTCAGGCATCCCCGCTTCATCGCGACCACGCGACTGTTTGTCCCCGTGTACATCGACGGCGACGAGCCCGGTGCCCAGCGCTACCAGGACCGGTTCCGCGCGCTCGGCTATCCGACCCTGATCGTGTTCAATCCGCAGGGAGAGGAAATCACCCGGATTCCCGGCGGCCTCGACCTCGATCGCTACGGCGACGTGCTCGAACTCGCGCTGGAACGGGTCACGCCGGTGTCGGCCCTGGTTGCCCGGATCATGGACGACGGCTACCGGCCGGCCGAAGAGGAGTTGACCCTGCTCGCCCACTACAGCTGGTCGCAGGACCGCGGCCAGGCGCTCGTCGAGCGTGACCGGGTCGGCGTCTTCCGTACGCTTACCGAACTCGCCCCGCCGACGGCAGTGGAAGAACGCAGTCTGCTGACGGCCTACCTGCTCGACGCCCTCGCCGAACAGGACGAACTGGACGTCGACCGGCGCGCCGAGGGCCGCTCGCGCCTGGCAGAACTGCTCGCCAGCGACGCCGCGTCGACCGCGGCCGCGAGTTTTGTCGCCTACGGCACCGCCGATGCGATCCGGGCCTTCAGCGCCGAGGACGACCCGCAGCGTACCGAACTGCTCGAGGCCTGGTCACGGCGCCTCGACGCGATGGTGGCCACGCCGGCCGAAGGGGCCGCTCGGTTGCGGCCGCTGTTCGGGCAACTCGACCTGCTCGAACTGCGCGGCGAGGAGGTCTCTACCGACCTGCAGCAACGGATCGCGCGCACCGTCGCCGAGGAGCGTGCCGCCGCCGACAGCACCTACGAGCGCATTGCCGTGGTCAATTCGGCCTCCTACCTGCTGCGCGACAGCGGTCAGGCCGCGCTGGCGGAACAGATGCTGCGGGAGGAGATGGCGGACGACGTCAACGGCTACTACTGGATGCTGGCGATGGCCAACCTGGCCGAACAGGCGGACCGCCGCGACGAGGCCGTCGACTGGATGCGCCAGGCTTTCGACCAGGCGCGCGGTCCCGCGACAAGGCTGCAGTGGGGTTCGGTTTACGTGGCCGGCCTGGTGCGCCTCGCCGCCGAGCGCAGCGATGAAATCGAGTCGACCGTCGACCGCGTGATGCAGGAGCTGTCTGCTCAGCCGGAACCCCTGCACGGCCGCAACAAGGGCGCCGTCAAACGCATCGCCCGCGCGCTCCACGGCTGGGCCGAGTCCAGCGACGACCCGGATCCGGCGCGGGTGCTGGACACGACGACAACACGCTTCGGCGAGCTGTGCATGAGCAGTTTCGAGGCAGAGGACGCACGCCGCGACTGCCTGGCCCTGTTCGACGCGCCGGCAGGGGCTGAACCGGTCGGCTGAGTCGGGAGGAGCGCCCGCTACAGGACCCGGTGCCGCAAGGCCGGAAAGGTCTCGCGCAGTTGCGCCAGCTCGGCGAAATCCAGCGTGGCTTCGGCAAGCCCCGGCTCCCGGCCGAGTTGGGTCAGCCGCCGGCCCCACGGGTCCACGACCATGCTGTGCCCCCAGGTGTCGCGGCCGTTTTCGTGGTGCCCCCCCTGTGCGGACGCGATCACGAAGCACTGGTTTTCGACGGCCCGCGCTCTGAGCAGCATCTCCCAGTGCGCTTCGCCGGTGCGCGCCGTGAACGCCGCCGGTACGGCGAGCAGCAGCGCGCCGCGATCGACCAGGCGCCGGAACAGTTCGGGAAAGCGCAGGTCGTAACAGACGGCAATGCCGAGACCGCCCCAGGGCGTGTCCACCACCAGGGTATCCGCACCCGGCGTGCAGGCCGACGATTCACGATAGCGTCGCGTTTCGTCGGCGACGTCGACATCGAACAGGTGGATCTTGTCGTAGCTGCCGGCGACACTGCCATCGTCCCGGTACACGATGCAGCGGCCGAACGGCCGCTCCGGGTCCGCGGCCCGCACCGGGATCGTACCCGCCACCAGCCAACACCCCGCCTGCGCCGCCAGTTCCGCCAGGCGCCGCTGGATCGGCCCGTCGCCCGGGTTTTCCTGCAGGGCCAGCTTGTCCCGATCCTTCATGCCCATGAACGGGAAATACTCGGGCAGCACGACCAGGCGCGCCCCGGCCGCGACGGCCTGCCGCGTGGCCGACTCGGCCGCGGCGAGGTTCGCCTCGACGTCCGTGCCGCTGCACAGCTGGACGGCGGCTACTGCGAGGGTTTGGTCTGGCATCGTACGCTCAGCCCGGCGCCAGCACCTTGTGCAGGCAATCGACGAGATAATCGATGTTGTTCTGGTTCAGACCCGCGATATTGATCCGCGTATCGCCGACGATGTAAACGCTGAACTCCTCGCGCAGGCGGGTCAGCTCGTCCTTGCTGATGCCCAGGTAACTGAACAGGCCGCGCTGCTCGGCAATGAATTCGAAGCTTCGGCCGGAGGGGTTGTCGCGCAGACGCTCGGCGAGCAGGGCGCGCATGCTGTTCATGCGGGCCCTCATCTGGCCGAGCTCGTCGAGCCAGGACTCGCGCAGCGCCGAATCCGACAACACCAGCGCCACCACCGCGGCACCGTGGGCAGGCGGCATCGAATACAGCTGGCGGATCGCCGCGACGGCCTGCGTGCTGACCCGTTCGGCAACCCGCGCGGAGCTGCTCAAAAAGGTCACCGCCCCGGTACGCTCCCGGTACAGCGCGAAGTTCTTCGAACAGGAGCTGGCCACGATCATCTCCGGCATCGACTCGGCGAGCAGGCGAATCCCCGCGGCGTCCTGCTCGACGTCCTCGGCCAGGCCCTGGTAGGCGATGTCGACCAGCGGCACGAGCCCGTTGTGGAGCATCAGGTCGCGCAGCGCGGCCCATTGCTCGAGGCTGAGGTCCGCGCCGGTCGGGTTGTGGCAGCAGCCGTGCAGCAGTACGACGTCACCCGGCGCCGCCTGCTGCAGCGTGTTGTGCATGGCGTCGAAGTCGATGCCGTGAGCCGCGCGGTCGTAGTACGGGTAGTCGCGGAACTCCAGTCCTGTAGCGCCCAGCAATGGCCGGTGAATCGGCCAGCTCGGATCGCTGACCCAGACTCGCGCCTTGGGATTGCCGCGCTTGATCATCTCCGCCGCGACGCGCAGGCCGCCGCAGCCGCCCGGCGTCTGGATCGCGACGATGCGGCCGTCGCTGACCGCTGCCGAGTCTTCACCGTAGATCAGCTGGGTGATCAGGGCGTCGTAGGCCGGGTCGCCCAGCGGCCCGATGTAGGCCTTGGTCTGCTCGCAGTCGAGCAGGCGCCGCTCGGCCTCGTGCACCGCGGCCATGACCGGCGCCCGGCCCTCGGCATTCATGTAGATACCGACGCCCAGGTCGATCTTGTTCGGGTTGGCGTCGGCACGGCACTGCGCCATGAGTCCCAGGATCGGGTCGGGTGGTAACTGTTCCAGTTCGTCAAACACGTCGGTCTCCCTGATCGGGGCGGTTACTCGGCATCGACATCGAGCACGCCCCGTCTGATCTGGTCACGCTCCATCGATTCGAACAGGGCTTTGAAGTTGCCTTCGCCAAAACCCTCGTCACGTTTGCGCTGAATGATCTCGAAGAACACCGGTCCGATGACGGTCTCGGTGAAAATCTGCAGCAGCAGCCGCTTGTCGCCGTCGGTGCTGCCGTCCAGCAGAATGCCGCGCCGCTGCATCTCGTCCACCGCCTCGCCATGTCCCGGAAGGCGCTCCTCGAGCATTTCGTAGTAGGTGTCGGGCGGTGGCGACATGAACGGCAGACCGTTCGCCGCCAGCCGGTCCCAGGTCGCGAAGATGTCGTCGGTGTGCAAGGCGATGTGCTGGATGCCCTCGCCGTTGTACTGCATCAGGAATTCCTCGATCTGGCCGGAACCGCGCGAGGACTCCTCGTTGAGCGGAATACGGATCCTGTCGTCCGGGGCGGTCATCGCCCGGGACACCAGTCCGGTCGCCTTGCCCTCGATATCGAAAAAGCGGATCTCCCTGAAATTGAAGAACTTCTCGTAGAAACCCGCCCAGTAATTCATGCGTCCGCGATAGACGTTGTGGGTCAGGTGGTCGATCACGGTGAGACCGGCGCCGGGCGGGTGCCGGTCGGCGTCGGCGAACCACTCGAAATCGATGTCGTAGATGCTGCTGCCGTCCTCGTAGCGATCGATCAGGTACAGCGGCGCCCCGCCGATACCCTTGATCGCCGGCAGGCGGAGTTCCATCGGTCCGGTCGGGATCTCGATGGGCTGGGCACCGAGTTCCAGGGCGCGGTTGTAAGCCAGGTGCGCGTCGCGCACGCGAAACGCCATGCCGCAGGCGCCCGGACCGTGCTCTTCGGCGTAGTAGGCCGCCAGGCTGCGCGGCTCGGCGTTGAGCACGAAGTTGATGTGGCCCTGCCGGTACAGGGTCACGTTCTTCGAGCGGTGACGGGCGACCGGGGCGAAGCCGAGCTTGCGAAAAGTGGCGTCGAGGACCGTCGGATCAGGTGCGGCGAATTCGACGAACTCGAAGCCGTCCAGTCCCATCGGGTTTCTCGTTTCCATGTTGTACTCCTGATATGCTGCCGGCGCAGACCGACGGCAATTCGGTCAGGAGTCCCATGATACTACCGCTGCATATGAGATGGTGGACTTGACAGGCGCCCGCAGGCCGGACGCACGCATTTCCCTGCTGATCGAGGGCCGCGACGAGCCAGGCTCGCTGTACGAGCTGCTGAAGTTCTTCTGGAAGTACGACATCAACCTCACTCATATCGAATCGCGGCCGGCCAGCGGCGGCCATTTCGACTTCTACGTCGATTGCGAGGGCCAGCGCGGCGACGAGCCCATCGACCGCCTGCTTCGCGACCTCGAACAGCACGCCGTCAAGCTGCTGGTACTCGACGAGCGCGAAGTGCCGTGGTTTCCGCGCCACGTCAGCGAGCTGGACCTCATCGCCAATCGCACTCTGGACGCCGGCACCGACCTCGAGTCCGACCATCCCGGCTTTCACGACCCGCAGTACCGGGCGCGGCGGGCCCTGATCGATCGCCTGGCGCGTGAGCACCGTCACGGTGCGGAGCTGCCGCACATCGACTACAGCGACGCGGAGCGGGCGACCTGGCGCGACGTCTACACACGCCTCGCGGATCTCCAGCAGCGCTTCGCCTGCGCCGAGTACCTGCGCATCCGCGCCGAGCTCGAACGCGACTGCGGCTTCGGCGCCGACACGATCCCGCAGGCAGCCGAGCTGTCGGCCTTTCTCGAGCGGCGTACCGGCTTCCGCCTGCGCCCGGTCGCCGGTCTGCTCGGTT